>CANQEX010000007.1 GCA_947596225.1 uncultured Clostridia bacterium
ATGCACCAAAAACGATTGAAAATATTGAAAGATTGAGTAAATTTGTTAGAAGTTTTTGTACACAAGAAAATCTATTAGATTTAGATAAAGAAGCAATGGCAAAAATTGTTGAAGTAACTTCGAAAATGGCAGGTGATAAAGAAAAGTTATCCACACAATTTAGTGAAATTGGGGAAATTGTAGGCGAAGCTTCTGTATGGGCAAAAAAAGATAAACAAAAAATTATATCTAAAAAATATATTCAAAAGGCTTTAGATGAAAGAATTGAAAGAATAAAAAAATATGATACTAGATATTTACAAATGATTAAAGAAGATTCTCTTTTAATTGATACAGAAGGTTTCTATGTGGGTCAAATAAATGGATTAACTGTTGTAACAATTGGCGATTATACTTTTGGAAAACCTGCAAGAATAACAGCTAGTACTTATATGGGAAAAGAAGGAATTGTGAATATTGAAAGAGAAGTTGAAATGTCTGGTTCTTCACATTCAAAGGGAGTTTTAATTTTAACAGGATATTTAGGTTCACAATTTGCTCAAGATATACCATTATCATTAACAGCAAATATATGTTTTGAACAATTATATGGAGGTGTTGATGGAGATAGTGCTTCTAGCACAGAAGCATATGCAATTTTGTCTAGTTTATCAGATTTACCTATAAATCAATCTATAGCAGTAACAGGTTCTGTAAATCAAAAAGGCTTTATTCAACCTATAGGTGGTGTTAATGAAAAAATAGAAGGTTTTTATCAAATATGTAAGTTAAGAGGTTTAACTGGTGAACATGGTGTTATTATTCCTAAACAAAATGTTAGAAATTTACATTTAAATGATGAAATAATAGAAGCTGTTAAAAAAGGAAAATTTCATATATATGCAATTTCAACTATTGATGAAGGTATTGAAATATTAACTGGAGTTCCAGCTGGAAAAAAGGATAAAAATGGAAAATTTCCTCTTGGAACAGTAAATTATTTAGCACATGAGAAATTAAAAAAATTTGCTAAGTTAAGTGAAAAAACAATATAAAGGCTACCCTGGTGGTAGCCTTTATTTTTCATATATCTAAATGATAATGAGTTGTTATTTCATCACCATTTTTGTCTTTTGTTTTGGTAGATTTCCATTTTAGTTGCCACGGATATAGGCATTTTACAAATCCAGTTAACAGTAATAGTACTATTAACAGATAGAACCAAAACGGATCAACTTCTAAAAGGTACATAAAATAATTAATACCTTTGAACATATAAGTTCCTCCAAATATAAAATGTTATTTTTATTATACAGCAATATTAAAATTATGTCAATTAAGACATTATGCTACAACTAAAAAATATAACTGTTGAAATTTACATAAATATAATGTATAATAGAAAGGAATCTGGAATAATCCAGAATATGTAACAGTTAATGCACTGCTATTTGAAGTTCAGGCAAATAGTAAATATGTAAACCAAGTTTTTAACTGAAAGGAGATTTTATGATTATTATTCAGTTCCCTATTGGGAAAGAAACAACTTCATTAGGTAAGAAGTTCAGTAAACCGCGATTTTTTCTGGGTTTTCGAAAAATTTTCGAAAATTTTTACAGTGAAGACTGTTCAATACGGTATGCAAAAGAATTGGAAAGTTTTATTCATAAGAAGATGGACTATCCTGATGAAGGAATTTATTTTGTAAACAAATCTGACAATTCTATGCGTCTATATGACGTAGAAGGCAACAAGTGGATTAATACAGGAAAGCGTTTTGAAGATTATATAATCTATCCTGATTCATCACTTTGGAAAGATGTTGGCAATGAATTTATGTACCTTAACAAATTCCTAGAAGAAATCAAGGAATTTGTTGAAAAAGTCACAAGAAATATGTTTGCGATGGATAATCTGGACCGTATAAGTTGTATTGAGCTTACAAATTATAAATTGGAAGCTTTTGAGGTAGATAGTCGTCTCTCAAAAGTCATAGAACAGTATATTAATAAAAATAAAGTAAGCGATTATTTAATGAAAATTATGAAAAAAATTTTTAAAACAACAATACTTCCAGTTTTCATCTCAGAAAGTGGGAAAATAATTGGAGCTATATCAGAAGACAAGAGTTTTTCAATGAAAGAAACTCAAGACGGGTTTGATGCGGCTAAACAGTTTATATGTGAAACCTTTGAAGCAAAAGATGCTAATTTCATATATGCAAAAATTAAAAATTTGTTATTATATGGAATAAATGCAAGTTATGAGGTTAAAGGTTTCGATGATGGTTATCCTTATACAATTGTTGATGGTTTTAAAATGAATATCTCTTATAGTACTGGAGAACTTACTCCTGTGTTTGACTCTAATCTTAAGAAATACCTTGCAAATGAAGTTAAATCAGTTGGGATTATAGTAGCAGAAGATATGAGGGCTCATTTAGCTGGAAAAACTATTAAAAATTATTATTTTAAACACAATAATTCCAAATGGTTAGAACTTACTTTGCCAACTGGACACAATGTCGTGTTAGATATTAGTGGTTCTACTGTTCAAGACCATTATAGGCATGTTGTTATGGAGTTGGATGAAAGTTTTAAGTGACAAACATAATTTTGTCTAAGTAAAAGCACTCGACCTGAACCGAGTGCTTTTATTAACGACTAATATTACATAACTTTTTTGCTAAAATATGTAACTTACTATGACATTTTCAAAATTTCGTTAATCTTTATTTGTGAAAATTAGACTTTTTGAAAAAAATATGGTATAATAAATATATTCTAGGTTTTCGTGTGACCTACAACAGAAAGACACGAAACACATACTGGCAGACTGCAGGTGTGTAAGGAGGAAAGAATGAAAAATGAAGACAAAATGCAGGAAGTTGACCGGATTTGTTGGAGCGTATGCGTAATTGCCCTGCTTGTAGGAGCAGGGATTATTGCAATATTGCTTCTTGCAATAATTCTTTTTGCACCCTTTTTAATATAGGATGCCAAGGCTCTGGAATGGTTTACCAATCCAGAGCTTTTCTCCTTTTTATTATTTATATTGTTTTAACCAAAAGATATAATTGTAATTGGAAGTAATTAATCTCTAATTTAAAAAACATAAAAATATTTATTTTTTTTAATTTTTATAATTTTATTACAATTTTCTATAATAATTAAATATAAAAAATTTATATACATACAATAAAACATATTATATAATAAATTAAATAAATTTTTATATAAAAGGAGAAAATATATGGAAGAAAGAGTAGTAAGACCTTTTACAATGTGGAAACATTTTAAAGGAGCAAGATCTTTTGTAATTACAGTCGCAGAACATAGTGAAACTGGAGAAAAATTAGTTGTTTATTGTTGTATGGATAATAATGATAAAACAAATCATAAAGATGGTATTTATGCAAGACCATTAGAAATGTTTTTATCAGAAGTAGACCATGAAAAATATCCAAATGCTACTCAAAAATATCGTTTTGAAGAAATTACAGATTAACTTGTGGACTGACAAATAAATATAAAAAACACCACATTTAGCTTTGCCGAGCTGTGTGGTGTTTTTCTAAATATTTTAGTTAACATACATTGTCTGTGACTACTTACTTTCTATGTTTATTATATATTTACTATTACATTTGTCAATTTCGAGTCCAATTAAATTTGAATTCGAACCAACGACCTTACAGCTTTAAACTAATCATTTTAAACTTTGCTTATAAGCAAAGCTTAAAATAATAGTTTATGCGCCTTCAAAAACTTGCTTTTTCTGCCACAGGCAGAGCTCGTTTTTTCAGCAGATAACAGCCTCGCTGCGCCCGGCTGTTAACCTTCTCAAAATAAAAAAGCTAGTAGATTACTAGCATTTGGCTCTATTGACGTAGTTAATTACAACTAATAAAATAGTTGTAGTACGATTTTTTACTTTTTCAAGTCAAGTCTATATATAGCAATTATAGAAGATATAAAAGAAAAAATATCTAATATAAAGGTAGTATATGCTTTTACTATAAAGTCATATATTGCCCATAATAATCTTAATAAGACTGTTGATTTTCTTATTATTTTCATATTTTTTGATAATAATATAAATAAATAGATATATGAAGCTACTGCTGGTAACAGACTAAAAATGTTATTATATGTAATAACATTTCCAATTAATATTACTACTGAAAAAATTCCTGCGAGTCCAATTGGAAATTTTTTATTTTCATATTTAGTTGAAATAAGTGTTAATAATGTTAATAATATACAATTAACAGCTCCTGAATATGCTTTTAAAAGAATCATGTTTACAACAAAAAACATATAGGATAGTGCATAAATGAATAAATATTTCTTCTTATATTTCATTTGAGTTGCCAACATTGCTAAGCATGCACCTATTATACCCATAATTTGAGCTATTATAAATTGCATTTTGTATTTCCTCCATAATTTAATTATATTTAATCGAAATATTCTAATATTTATTACAATTATATAAAAAAGTATATATGTTTTCAATATATTATTGAATTTAAAAATAATTAGTAATATGTATTGATTTATAAACAAATGTTTGTTATTATAATGTATAATATATAATATTTATTATGGAGGTATATATGACAGAATTAAATGTTTTAAATCAAAAAATATCTTATATAAAAATTGATGATGAAGATTATATATCGATTACTGATATGCTAAAGTCAAAAGATGGTGATTTTTTTGTTTCAGATTGGTTAAGAAATAGAAATACTGTTGAGTTTTTATGAATTTGGGAAGAAATTCATAATCCAAATTTTAATTATGGCGAATTTGCCATAATTAAAAGTAAAGCAGGTTTAAATAGCTATAAAATTAGTGTTAAAGAATGGACAGAAAAAACAAATAGGTTGGAATGCAAAAAGAGAATTGTCAAAAATTAATTATAAAATACATACTGATGCAATTAAGAACAATTTAGTTCCTAAACAACTAACTAAAAATCAAATTAATTTTGTTTATGCGGAGGAAGCTGATGTTTTAAATATGGCTTTATTTGGAATGACTGCAAAAGAATGGCGTATAAAAGCTAGTAGATTACTAGCTTCTGGCTCCTCTTGTTGGACTCGGCGAGCCGCGTCGGGAAAATAGTCCACTGGACTATTTTCTAATCCTCCTTTTCGAGTCCAATTAAATTTTAATATATAAATAAAAAAGAAACCATTTAAAAATAGTTTCTTTTTCTGGCTCCTCTTGTTGGACTCGAACCAACGACCTATCGGTTAACAGCCGAGCGCTCTACCAACTGAGCTAAAGAGGAATGTTTTTTACAACAAAGTTATTATATATTATAATTTTCATATATGCAATATTTTATTCAAAAAAAATAAATTTTTTTATAAATCTAAAATGTAGAATTTTAAAAAAATTTATGATATATAATGTTTAATATTTTAAGGAGATTTTAATATGTTAGGAAATATAATTGCAGGTTATCCGGGTGTAGGAAAAACTTATTTAGCAAGTAAGTATAAAAATGTTATTGATTTGGATTCAGCTCAATTTGCTTATATTATTGATGATGAATTATTAAATTTAAAATCAGAAAAAAGAAAAGGATTATATACAAAAAATAATCCTAATTGGCCTCAAAATTATATTGATGCTATTAAAATTGCAATAAAAAATTATGATTATGTTTTGGTATGGACAAGAATGGATGCTATAGAAGAATATCAAAAAAATAATTTTAATTTTTCAATATGCTATCCAGATAAAAATTCTTTTTTAAATTATGAAAAAAGATATAAAGATAGAGAAAATAATGATATTTATATAAATAAAAAAAATAAAGAATATTATGAATATATAGAAATTTTTGAAAAAATGAAAGTAAATAAAATTATCTTAAAAGGAAAAGAAACTTTAGAAGATTATTTATTAAAAAATAAAGCAAAATTATTTTTAAAATAGGAGGAAAATTATGGCCAGTTTTAATATTCATTAATTAAATAGTTTAGAAAAAATTATGAATAAAAATATAAAAGAAAATTTAGAATCAAAAAAGGTTAATAATCAATCTGGTAATAATATATTACCTATTGATAAATTAGAGGAGTTTATAGAAAATGTTTCTAATATAGATTTGGAAGAATATAAAACTAAAGTTCTTTCAAAAGAAATATAAAATCTTTCAAAATCTCTTTATTTCTTATAAAATCTATGATATAATAAATAAATCTTTGAGTGGGAGAAATTTTAAGATTGAGTAAATTTTTTGTTAAATCAAATCAAATTGAAGATAACTGTATAAATATAATTGGAGAAGATGTAAATCATATAAAAAATGTTTTAAGATTTAAAGTTGATGATGAACTAAATATATGTAATAGTGATACTTCAATAAACTATGTATGTAAAATTTTAAATATAACCTCTACAAAAATACAATGTAAAATTTTAAATGAAATTCAAAGCAGTGTAGAAGGAAATGTTGAATTACATATTTTTCAAGGATTACCTAAAGCTGATAAAATGGAATTGATTATACAAAAGGGAACTGAACTTGGTGTATCTAAATTTATACCAGTAAGTTTTAATAGAAGTATTGTTAAAATTTCTGGAAAAGATGAAAATAAAAAAATAGATAGATGGAATAAAATTGCAGAAGTAGCTGCAAAGCAATGTGGAAGAGATATAATTCCTATTGTTACTAATATAGAAAATGTAAAAACGGTATGTAATAATATTGATAAATATGATATAGTATTAGTTGCTTATGAAAATGAAAAAAATAATTATATAAAAAATGAATTATTAAAGTTGAAAGAAAGTTTAAATAAATATAAAATTGCTATTGTTATAGGTCCTGAAGGTGGAATAGATGATGATGAAATAAAAGAATTTGAAAAATCAGGAGCCAAAATCGTAAGTTTAGGAAAAAGAATACTAAGAACTGAAACAGTTGCACTTCAAGTTTCTTCAATAATTATGTATGAATTAGAAAATGGAGGAAAATGAAATTGGAAAAAGCAAAATTAATGCAACTTGAAATAGAGAAAAAAAGAAAGTTACCTAAAAAAGTTAAAGATAGTATTAATGCAAATATATTTCAAATATTAATTTGTGCAATAATTATTTTATCTTATTTATGTGCAATAAATATAACCTATTATAAAACTACAAATATTAAATTCGAAGAATATATGAAATATTATGCACTTGGAATTATTTTAGTAACTGTATTTGTTTTTGAATTTTCATATAGAAAAAGTAGTATAAAATTTATGATTATAGGTATCGAATTACTACTTTGTGGAATTTTATCACTGTATATTCCTTATATATATCTTCATACTACAGATTCATTAAGAAATTCTATTATGATATTGCCAGGAATACTTATATTTTATTATGCAATTAAAGCAATGTTTATTTTTAAACAACAAGAATTTAAATATCAAAATAGTTTAAGTGATGTGAAGGAAATAGTTAAAGATACTGAAAATACTAGTTATATTGATGAAGATAGTACAAAAAGTTTTAGGGAAAAAACTATAGAAGCTGAGGAAATAAGGAAAGCAATATTGAGAAATCAAGAAATTAGAAAACAAAAAAAGCAAAAAAGAAAAGGAGTATAAAATATTGATAAGAAGTATGACAGGCTTTGGCCGTGGAAAATATGAAAATGATGGAAGAATATATACTGTTGAAATTAAATCTGTAAATCATAAATATAGTGATATAAATGTAAGATTACCAAGATTTTTAAATAGTGTAGAAGATAAAATAAGAAAAAGGGTTTCTGAATATATTTCAAGAGGGAAAATAGATGTATTTGTTTCTTATGAAAATTATAGTGATAAAGGAACAAATATAAGAATAAATAAAGAACTTGCAAAAGATTATATAAAAGAATTAAAAAGTTTAGCTGAAGAAACAAATTTAAAATTTGATGTAAATGTTATTGATATATCAAAATTCCCAGAAATACTAATTTTAGAAGATGAAGATAATGAAGAACTAATTTCTAATGAATTACTTATTGCTGTAGATATGGCTATAAGTAAATTTGTTGAAATGAGAGAAATTGAAGGAAAAAGATTAATAGATGATATTGAAAAAAGAATATATTTAATACAAAATAAAGTAGAAGAAATAACTAAATTCTCTAGTACTTTAGTTCAAGATTATATTACTAAATTAGAACAAAGAGTAAATGAACTTTTAGAGCCAGGTGTAGTAGATGAAAACAGATTGATGCAAGAAATTGTAATATTTTCAGATAAATCATCTATAGAAGAAGAACTTACAAGATTAAAAAGTCATATATCACAATTTCTTGAATTAATAAAACAAAGTTCACCTATAGGCAAAAAAATAGATTTTCTAATTCAAGAAATAAATAGAGAAACAAATACAATAGGTTCTAAAGCAAATTGTTTAGATATAACAAATAGAGTTATAGAAATCAAAACAGAAATAGAAAACATTAGAGAGCAAATTCAAAATATTGAATAAAGTTTATAGATTATCTTTAAAATCTAAATTTATAAGAAAGTAGGTAAATTATGCAGTTAATTAATATTGGGTTTGGTAACATTGTTTCTGCAGAGAGAATTATATCTATTGTTAGTCCTGATTCAGCACCAATAAAGAGATTAGTACAAGAAGCAAAAGATGGTAAAACAGCAATAGATGCTACTTATGGAAGAAGAACTAGATCTGTAATAATAATGGATTCTGGACATATAATCTTATCAGCTGTTCAACCAGAAACTATTGCTGGAAGAGTTGATAATGGATTAGATAATGATGATGATAATAAATAAAATTTTAAGGAGGGTAAAATGATAGTAAAACCAACTGTATCAGATTTATTAGAAGAAGTAGGAGATAATAGATATTCATTAGTAATAATGACTGCTAAAAGAGCTAGACAAATAGCTTCTGGTTCTCCTGTGAAAGTTAAATCAAATGATAGTTCAGTAGTAACTTTAGCAGCAGAAGAAATAGCAGAAGGTAAAGTAACAAAAATAGAAGAATAATTGAAGAGGTATTAAAATATGTTAGTTATATTGTCTGGTGTAGCAGGTTCTGGTAAAGACACAATAAAAAAAGAATTAATAAAAAGAATGAATAATGTAAAATCAATTCCTTCATTTACTTCAAGACCACAAAGGGAAGGTGACGTTCCAGGTCAAACATATATTTTTTTAAGCAAAGAAGAATTTGAAGAAAAAATTAGGAATGATGAAATTTATGAGTATGATATCCATCATAATCATTATTATGGAACTTCAAAGAAAGTATTAAATGAAGAATCCAAAAGTGGCATTATTGTAAAAGATATAGATGTTAATGGAACTGAGCTATTAAAACAAAATTTAAAAAATATAAAGATTGTAACAATATTTTTGAGAGTACCAAAAGAAGAATTAAAACGTAGATTGGAAAATAGAATAGACAGGCCTTCTGAAGCTGAAATAATATTACGTTTAAATAGATTTGATTATGAAGAATCAAAAATTGGTTTATATGATTATGTTTTAAAAAATGATAATTTAGAAAAAACTGTAAATATTATTGAAGAAATAATAAAACAAGAAAGTAAAGATGAAAAATAAAAGTAAAAGCCTATATCTCAGTTTTATTTAAATAGTTGAGATATAGGCTTTTACTTTTTAATGGAGAGCTACCCAAGAATAATGCCAATTATTGCTTTCTAAATCTGCCATACCTGGCTCAGTCGTGATTTTTCTGCCACTAGGAAAGTATATTATAGTTCCAACAGGCACTTTCACACGGTGCCGCCTTGCCTCATCTCGGGAAGAGTAAGCTTTTAATGCATGACCATCTTCTAAATATGCTGTCATGGCAGCTTGTTCGTCAATCTTCTTGATTGCTTCATTTACTGAAGTTTTTAACTTTTCTGTTGCTTCAGGAAATATAATCGGCGCCATAAAAGCACCAAAAGCAATAACACCTACAGTTTTGATAATCATTATATCTCTCCTTTCAATCTCTATCTAAATAAGATAGGCTAATTCATCTCTAGGATGAACAACATTTTAGCTTTTCCTATTATACTAAAATGTTGCTCTAAAGTCAAATTTTAATAAAAATTACACAAATATAATTAATCATGTGATATAATTACACAAAGAAATTAAAAGAAAGAGTAAATATGTTTGCAGAAATAATAATTAATAGTAATGCTAAAGCATTAAATAAAATATTTGATTATATAGTTCCAAATGATATGATAAATATTATAAGAATTGGAGCTAGAGTTTTTGTGCCTTTTGGAAAAGGTGAAAAAATAGAAGATGGTTTTGTTATTAATTTAAAAGAAAATTCTGAGTATGCAAATAAAGAAATTGTAAGAATTGAAAATGAAAATAGTATAAGTGAAGATAATATAATTTTAGCAAAACTTATGGCTAGAAAATATTTTTGTAATATTTCAGATTGTATAAGACTTATGCTTCCACCAGGTACAGCTTCAAAAGAAATTTCAAATAGAATTAAAGAAAAAACAGGAAATTTTGTTTATTTAAAAAGAGATATAGATGAAATTAATATGCTTATAGATGAAGAAAAAATAAAAAGTGAAAAACATATAAGAGTATTAAAATTTTTACAACAAAATGATGGTATATATATATCAGATTTAAAATTACTAACTGATGTAAGTAAAGGAATATTAAAAACTTTAGAGAAAAATGGTCATATAGAAATTATTGAAAAACAAATTGAAAGAAATCCTTTTATAAATAAAAATATAATACCAGATAAACCTAAAAAATTAAATAGTGAACAAAAAAAGTGTTTTAATGGTATAAGTTCAAATATAGAAAATAATGAATTTTCTAAAAATTTAATTTATGGTATTACAGGATCTGGTAAAACTGAAATTTATCTTCAACTTATACAAAAAGTTTTAGAAAAAGGAAAAGATGCTATTGTTTTAGTTCCAGAAATCTCTCTAACGCCTCAAATGGTTGATAGATTTCTTGCAAGATTTGGAAATAATATAGCTGTTTTGCATAGTAAACTTTCAGTTGGTGAAAGATATGATGAATGGCAGAAAATTGCAAAAGGTGAAGCAAAAATAGTAATAGGTGCTAGATCTGCAATATTTGCACCAGTAAAAAAATTAGGAATTATTATTATAGATGAAGAACATGATATGTCATATAAATCTGATTCTACACCTAGATATAATGCAAAAGATTTAGCTAAATATATAGCAGAAAAAAATAGTTGTCCTCTTGTTTTAGGAAGTGCTACTCCAGATATAATAACTATGTATCAAGCTAAAAATAATGATATAAATTTATATGAATTAACAAAAAGAGCAAACAATGCTAATTTACCAAATATTGAAATAGTTGATATGAGAAATGAACTTGCTATTGGAAATAAATCAATGCTAAGTTTAAAATTACAGAATGAAATAGAAAAAAATTTGAAGAATAAAAAACAAACTATATTATTTTTGAATAGAAGAGGATATTCTACATTTATAATGTGTAGAGAATGTGGATTTGTTGCTAAATGTAAAAATTGCAATATTAGTTTAACATATCATATGAGTGAAAATAAGTTGAAATGTCACTATTGTGGATTTGAATGTGGAATTATAAAAGAATGTCCAAAATGTAAGAGCAAAAAAATTAAATATTTTGGAACAGGAACACAAAAATTAGAAGATGAAGTTAATAAATTGTTTCCGAATTCTAGTACAATTAGAATGGATATTGATACTGTAAGTAAGAAAAATTCACATGAAGAAATATTAAATAAATTTAAAAATGAAAATATAGATATTTTAATTGGAACACAAATGGTAGTAAAAGGACATCATTTTCCAAATGTAACTTTGGTAGGAGTAATTACTGCTGATAGTAGTTTAAATTTAGAGGATTATAGAGCAGTTGAAAAAACATTTCAAACATTAGTACAAGTTGCTGGTAGAGCTGGAAGAGAAAAAAATACTGGAAATGTTATTATTCAAACATATAATCCAGATCATTATGCAATAATCGATAGTCAAAAACAAGATTATAGTCTATTTTATAATCAAGAAATAGAATTAAGAAAAGTGTTGAATTATCCACCATTTTGCGATATAATAATGATTAGATTTTCTGGAAATAATTTAAATCAGATACAAAATTTAGCAAATTTTGTTTATAAGAAAATTAATGAAGTAAAAAAAGATAATATGTTAATTTATAAACCTGTTCCATCACCAATAGACAAAATAAAAAATAAATATAGATGGAGAATTATTATAAAATGTAAACTTACTTCAAATGTATTGGATATAATACAATATGGGATACAAGATGAAAAAATATCCAAAATAAAAGATGCATCAATTATTGTTGATGTAAATCCTAATGTAATGAATTAATAGAGGTGTAAAATGGCTATTAGAAATTTAAGATATGAAGATGATGAAATTTTAAGAAAAAGATCTAGAGAAATTGAAGTTATAGATGATAGAATTAAAGAGCTTGCTAAAGATATGCTAGAAACTATGCATAAATGGGATGGACTAGGTTTAGCTGGTCCACAAGTAGGAGTTTTAAAAAGAATAATTGTTATAGATTTATATGAAGATGGAATGCAATTTGTTTTAATAAATCCTGTAATCGTTAAAGAAAAAGGCACACAGGAAGTAGAAGAAGGTTGCTTAAGTTTTCCAAATAAATTTGGAAAAGTAGAAAGACCTAAAGAGGTTGTAGTAGAAGCATTAGATATTGATGGAAGGAAAGTAAAACTTAAAGCAAAAGATTTATTGGCCCAAGCTGTATGCCATGAAATAGATCATTTAAATGGAATACTTTTTACTGATAAAATAAAACCAGGAACATTAGAAATAGTAAATCCAAGTGATAAAAAATAAAGGTTTATAGATTCCTCTAAAAAATCTAAATATTGTAAGGAGATTAGATATATTTATTTTAAATATATCATACAAATATATAATGAGAATTCTTTTTATGGGGACTCCAGATTTTGCAAAAGAGTCTTTAGAAAATTTATATAATAATGGTTTTGAAATTTGTGGAGTTGTTACACCACCAGATAGACCATCTGGAAGAAAAATGAAAGTTATTCCTTGTCCAGTTAAACAATATGCAATAGAAAAAAATTTAAAAATATTTCAACCAGAAAAAATAACTAATAATACTGAATTTAAAGATGAAATAAAAGCATTACAACCAGATTTAGTATGTGTAGTTTCATATGGTGTAATTTTACCTAAATCATTTTTGAAAATACCTAAACTAGGTTGTATAAATGTTCATCCATCTTTATTACCAAAATATAGAGGATGTGCACCAATACAATGGGCTGTATTAAATGGTGATAAGGAAACAGGAGTAACTATAATGTATCTAAATGAGCAAATGGATGCTGGTGATATAATTACTCAAGAAAAAGTTGAAATAGGAGAAGATGAAACAACTGGAGAATTATGGAATAGATTATCTTCGCTAGGTGCTAAATTGTTAGTACAAACAGTTAAAAATATAGAAAATGGAATTATAGAAAGAACACCACAAGATGATAATTATACTTTAGCACCATTATTAAAAAAAGAAATGGCAAAAATAGACTGGAAATTAAAAAATGGTGTTGATATAAAAAATCTCGTAAGAGGTTTAAATCCAATAATGGGAGCGTATTCATATTATAATAATAAAAAATTTAAATTTTGGAAAGTGCAGAATTTATCAGTAAAAGAATTTTCTAAAATAGCAGAAAAATATGAATATTTATTACCTCAAAATGTAGATGAAGGAACAGTAATTTTAGCAAGTGAGAAAATAGGATTATTTATAAAAAATTTAGATGGAATAATTTCAGTTTTAGAAATACAAGGTGAAAATGCAAAACGTATGAATATATTAGATTTTTTGCGTGGAAATAAAATTGAAATAGGAAAAAAATTTGAATAAAAACTTTTAAAAACTTGTAAATTTGCAAGTATATTGATATACTAATTATGAAAATTATTTATATATAAAGGAGGATTATATATGGAAGAAAATAATGATGAGGTTGAAGTTTCAGAAGAAATTTCAGTAGAAGGAAATGATGCTATAAAAATATCAAATGAGGCTGTTGCTACTTATGCTGGTATAGCAGTAGGAGAAGTACCAGGAGTATATGGAATGGCTGGTGGATTTGCTGGAATAACAGAAGCTTTAAGTGGAAAGAAAAATTTAACTAAAGGTATAAAAGTAGATGTTGGCGAAAAAGATGCTAAAATAGATGTTAATATAATTGTAGAATATGGTGCTAGAATTCCAGAAGTAGCATTTGAAATACAAAATAGAGTAAAAAAATCAGTTGAAAATATGACAGGTTTAAAAGTTTTAGAAGTTAATGTTCATGTTCAAGGTGTTCATGCTTTAACAGAAAAAGATAAAGAAAAAGAAAATAATGATAGTGAAGAATCAAATGAAGAATAGTAGAGGAGAAAGAATATGAAATTTATTGATAAATTAGCTTTAAAAATATTTTCAATAATTATTTTAATATTGGCAGTAATTTCAATTTTATTGATGACAAGGGTATTAAATTTAGAAGTTATGCTTAAACAGTTAGAACATTTCTTTGATGGAGGTGGAAATGCATTAAAAGTTACAATTATTGTATTAGCTGTATTAATGTTACTTGCAATTAAAGGAATTTTCTTTACAAGTAAAAATCAAGATAATAGTAAAGAAGGTATTATTTTAGAAAATAATAGTGGAAAATTAGTAATATCTAAAGAAAGTTTAGAAAATTTAATTGCAAGTGTGGTTAAAGATATTCCTGGTGCAGAAACTGTTTCTAGTAAAACAATTTTAGATAAAAATAAAAACTTAATTGTATATGTTACTGCTATTGTAAGTAAAGATGTAATGATAAAAGATATATCTAATGAATTACAAGAAAAGGTAAAAATTGCTATGAAGAAAACAGCTGATTTAGATGTAAAAGAAGTTAATATTAAAATAAAAAATATAACTACTAAAAAAATAAAAGGATTACCTTCTGCTTCTGATGAAGAAGTTGAAAAAGAAGAAAATGTAAAAGTAACTCCAGAAGAAAGTAATAATCAAGAAAATAAGGAGGAGTAATTATGAATGATGATAACGAAAAAAAAGGTTTTAATGCTTTTATTAAAGAATATGGTGGAGCAGTAATAGGAGGCTTAATTGCTCTAATATTGTGCTTTACAGAATTTTATAAAACATTAGTTTATATAGTTATAGTTTTAGCTGGAATATTTGTAGGAAATTATGTGCAAAAAAATAAACCAAATGTTAAAGAGAAATTAAAGCAATTAATAGATAAATTTTAGGAGGATATAATGCAAAGGTCTGCAATGCGAGAACTAGCTTTTAAGTTAGTTTATGAAATTGAAATTCAAAAAGATAGTGAAGAAGATCAATTTGAAATATTTATTGAAAATAATGAAATAACAGATGAAAAAGTTATAGAATATTTAAAAGATATAAAAAATGGTATTAAAGAAAATACAGAAGCAATAAACTCTTTAATTGTAAAGAATTTAAAAGATAATTGGAGTTTAAATAGAATATCAAAAATTAACTTAAGCTTAATAAAATTAGCTATATATGAAATGGTTTATAAAAACTTACCATATAAAGTAGCAATTAATGAAGTTGTAGAACTTGCAAAAAAATATGCAGATGAATCTGCTCCTATATTTATAAATGGAATATTAGCAAGTGTAGTTAAAGAAAAAAATTTAAATGGAGCGACTAATGAAAATTAATCCTATTTCTGTAACAGAATTAAATAGATATGTAAAGGAAAAAGTAGCAGATGATGAATTTTTAAACAGCGTATTTG
This sequence comes from uncultured Clostridia bacterium, assembly GCA_947596225.1. Classification (GTDB taxonomy): domain Bacteria; phylum Bacillota; class Clostridia; order TANB77; family CAG-508; genus Scatovivens. Next base: position 15,846 of record CANQEX010000007.1, read on the forward strand.
TAAAAGGAGAAATTTCTAATTTTAAGCATCATTATACTGGTCATATGTATTTTACGCTAAAAGATGAAAATTCTCTTATAAAATGCGTCATGTTTAAAACTTCAACTGCTACTTTAAATTTTGTTCCAAAAGATGGAATGAAAGTATTGGTTTTAGGTTCTGTTTCAGTTTTTGAAAGAGATGGAATCTATCAAATATATTGCAAAGCAATGCAAGAAGATGGAATGGGAAATTTATATACAGCTTATGAGAAATTAAAGGCAAAATTATCTGATGAAGGGCTTTTTGATGAATCACATAAAAAAAAGATACCATTTATGCCAAAAATAATTGGTGTTTTAACTTCAAATACAGGTGCTGTAATTAGAGATATAATAAATGTATCAACTAGAAGAAATCCAAATGTTTATATAAGGCTTTTACCAGTTCCAGTTCAAGGAGAAGGAGCTGCAATAAAAATTGCTAATGGAATAAAATTGATGAATGAAAAAAAATTAGCAGATGTAATTATAGTTGCTAGAGGTGGTGGATCTTTAGAAGATTTATGGCCTTTTAATGAAGAAATTGTTGCAAGAGCAATATATGATTCAGAACTTCCTGTTATTTCTGCAGTTGGACATGAAACAGATTTTACAATAGCAGATTTTGTTGCAGATTTAAGAGCTCCAACACCTTCTGCAGCAGCTGAACTTGCAGTTACTGATACTTCAGAATTATTGTATGATATTAATTTATGCGAAAAAAGATTGAAAATGGCTTTAAATAGAAAATTAGAAATTATGAGATTAAGATATGAAAAGTGTTTAAGTTCTAAAGTTTATAAAGAACCATTACAAAAAATAAATGATTATTATATCCAAGTTGATAGATTTATTAAATCTATGGAAAATAATACTACTAAAAAATTAAAGGATTCAAAAATACAAGCTACAAAATTAATTACAAAATTGGATACATTAAGTCCTTTAAAAACACTTATAAGAGGATATTGTTTAACAGAATATAATGGAAAAATAATAACTAAAGCTAGTAATTTGAAAAAAGATATGGAAATAGATTTAAAATTCCAAGATGGAAATGCTAAGGCAAAAGTAATTTAAAATAGAAAAGAAAGAGAGTGATACATATGGACAAGAAAATGAAAATAAAAATAAAAATAATCATAGCTGTTGTGGTAATTTTGCTTACAATAGCTTGTGGCGTTTCTGCATTTTATATAACTAGCAATCATAATGAAGAAAATGATATTAATAATGAGGCAGAAAATAATACAATTATTGAAAATGAGATTATTCAAGAAAATGTTGTAGATGAAAATATTATACAAGAAAATGTTGCAAAACCAGAAACAAATACACAAATACAAACACCTGTTATAGAGAATGTTACTCCTGTGGCACCACAAGGCACTGCATATGAATCTGATTCAGATGTTGGTACAACAAATAAAAAACAAGAGGCAATAAATTTAGTAAAACAAAAATGGGGAGAAGATAATACTGTAACTTTTAGTTGTGATTCAGTAACTGCAAATGGTGAATATATAATAGCAGTAACTTCTTTAGAAACAGCTACAGTTAAAAATTATTTTATAGTCAATTTAGAAAATAAAACTGTTACAGTAGATTATTAAGAAAGGGTATAGAAATGAGTAAAAAAGAAGAAAATTTTGAAGAATTAATGAACAAATTGGAAGATATTACTAATAAATTGGAAAAAGAACAATTATCTTTAGATGATTCTGTAAAGCTATTTGAAGAAGGTATGAAAATTTCTAAAGAATGTAATTCTAAATTAGAAGATGCTGAAAAAAGAATAACAATATTAATAAATGAAGGAGATAACATAAAGGAGGAAAACTTCAATCCAGAAGGTGAATAATAATATGCAAGTTTTAAATGAAATTTTTACAAATAAATGTGTATATGTACCGTTTTTTCTGTGGTTTTTTATACAAATTTTTAAAGTAGTTACAGATTTAGTTATTAATAGAAAATTAAATGTAAAAAGATTAGTTGGTGCTGGTGGTATGCCTAGTTCTCATTCTGCTGTTGTTACTTCACTTGCTGTATGTATTGGAGAACAGTATGGTTTTGGTTCAGGTATTTTTGCAATTTCATTAATAATGGCTTGTGTAGTTATGTATGATGCAGCAGGAATTAGAAGAGCTGCTGGAAAACAGGCTAGAATTATTAATAAAATTTTAGATACACCTGGTCTTACTACAGTTGAAGTACAAGAAAAATTAATAGAAGCATTAGGTCATACACCAATTCAAGTTTTTGTTGGAGCTATTCTTGGAATTGTAGTAGGTTTTTTAGTATAGGAGGGATTAATTATGACTGATATTGAAATAGCAAGAAGTGTAAAATTAGATGAAATTACAAATGTTGCCAAAAAGTTTGGAATTGATGAAAAATATTTAGAAAATTATGGTAAATATAAGGCAAAAATTACTAAAGAATTTATTGATAAAACAAAAGATAATAATGAAGGAAAATTAATTTTAGTAACTGCAATTAATCCAACACCACTTGGAGAAGGTAAAACAACAGTTGCAATAGGACTTTCAGATGCGTTAAATAGAATTGGAAAAAAATCTGTTTTAGCACTAAGAGAGCCATCACTTGGACCAGTTTTTGGAATAAAAGGTGGAGCTACTGGTGGTGGATTTGCTCAGGTTGCACCAATGGAAGACATAAATTTACATTTTACTGGAGATATTCATGCTATTACCTCTGCAAATAATTTATTATCAGCAATGATTGATAATCATTTATACTATGGAAATAAATTAGGTTTTAAAAAAGTTATTTGGAAAAGATGTGTAGATTTAAATGATAGAGCATTAAGAGAAGTTGAAATTGGTTTATCAAAAGAAAAAAATATGGTTCCAAGAGAAGATGGTTTTGATATTTCGGTTGCTTCAGAAATTATGGCTATTTTTTGTTTAGCAAAAGATATTAAAGATTTAGAGAGAAGATTGGGAAATATAATTGTTGGGTATAATCAAGAGGATAAGCCAATTTTTGCAAAAGATTTAAAAGCAGAAGGGGCATTAACTGTTTTATTAAAAGATGCTATAAATCCAAATGTTGTTCAAACTTTAGAACATAATTTAGCTATTGTACATGGAGGACCTTTTGCAAATATTGCACATGGTTGTAATAGTGTTATTGCTACAAAACTTGCTTTAAAGCTAGGTGATTTTGTTGTAACAGAAGCTGGTTTTGGAGCAGATCTTGGAGCAGAAAAATTTGTCAATATAAAATGTAGAAAAGCAGGTTTAAATCCAAAAGTAGCAGTTTGTGTTGCTACATTAAAAGCTTTGAAATACCATGGTGGTGCAAAACAATCTGAATGTTCAGAAGAAAATTTAGAAGCTCTTGAAATAGGAATAGAAAATTTAATTAGACATGTTGATAATATAAAAAACAAATATGGGTTAACTCCTATTGTTGCAATAAATAGATATAAAAATGATACTGAAAAAGAAATAAAGTTTTTACAAGAAAAATTATCTAAAATTGGTGTAGATTTGAGTTTAGTAGAAGTTTGGGCAAAAGGTGGAGAAGGTGCAATTGATCTAGCTCAAAAAATTGTTAAATTAGTAGAAATAGAAAATAAAATAAATTTTGTGTATAAAGATAATGAAAATATAAAACAGAAAATTGAAAAAGTTGCGAAAGAGGTTTATGGTGCAGAAGGAGTTGAATATTTAGAAAATTCAGAACAAGAAATAGCTCAAATTGAGAAGCTGGGATATGGAAAATATCCTGTATGTATTGCAAAAACACAATATTCTTTTTCAGATGATCCAAAAAATTTATTATGTAATGAACCATATAAAATAGGAGTAAAAGAAGTAATTGTAAAAAATGGAGCAGAATTTGTTGTTGTAAAAACAGGAAAAATATTTACAATGCCTGGTTTACCAAAAGTTCCAGCAGCTGAACAAATTAGAGTAGATGAAAATGGAAATGTAGTAGGAATATTTTAGAAAAACTATATAATTTAAAAGAGCAAGTTTAATCTTGCTCTTTATTTGTATTTAAATTTTTATTTATAAATCTAGGAATTGCATAGAATATTTTGCAAAAAGCTAATTTTATTTTTTTCTTAAACAAATAAAATTTACTTAAAGATCTAGCACTAACTATGTAATTATCTTTAACTTCAACTAATGATTTTGATTCATCTGTAGAATCATCATTACTAATATTAAATATATCCATAAGAGATTCTTCATCATAAAAATCATTATCAGTATCTGATGAACTTTCTTCATTGGTAGTTATGTTTTCTGAAATATTTTCTTCAGTTGAAAGTGAAACTCTAGAATTTTCAACACTTTTATATAAATCACTTATTAATTCATTAATTTTTTTGTTTAATTCAAAATCATTTTGCAAATCTTCTGCTGATTCTTTAAAATCTAATGCTTCTATATCGTTAATTTCGATTTTATTATTGTTATCATCTTGAATATTAGTTGAGAAATCTTCAACTTCTTTAGCTTCTGTGTTGTCAATAGATAAATCATTTTTTTCAATTTCAGTAACAATAGCATTATTATCATCTGAAGTTTTTTCAGGAGAAGTATGTAATAAATCTTCAAAATTTTCTTCCTCATCAAATACAGAAGAAGATACAATAGGTGTTAATATTTCATTTATTAATGAATTCATATTAAAATTATTTTCTCCAGTTTCTTCCTTTTGAACTTCATTTGAAGCTAAAATATTATTTAATAATTCTTGTTTTTCATTGTTTTCATTATTTTCATAAATATCATTAAATAAAACTTCTATGTCATTATCTAAATTTTTTTCTTCAGTAGAATTTACTAGAGAATCTTCTATATTAACAGGTTCATTTTCTTCTAAATCAATATCAAATGCTTCAATATTTTCTTCATTAGAAATAGAAACAGGTTTTTTTGCTTCTTCTTTATATAAATCTACTGAAAGTAAATTATCTAAAATATCAGATATAATGTTTTCATTTATTATAAATGATTGGTTGGGTAATTGTTTTGTAATAGGACAACTATAATTTTGACTATTATTATTATCCCATTGATTATATGAATCTTTAAAACAGAAGTTAAATGTATCAAAATTTTCTAATAATTTTATATCAACAACAAATCCTTCTTCTGTTTTTGTCATCTTTTGTTCTCTTGTATGAGTCCAATTTTCACCATAACCATATACTATACTTACTAAATCTGAGTTGTTTTTAAACAAGCTTCCAGAGTAAGTAATTGTACAGTACTCATTTTCAGTTAATTCACGATTAAATTTTATATCGGTAAAAAAGTTCATTTTGTGAAACACTCCTATACAATATTATAAATGTATTATAATAATAAATTATTTTTTTTTCAAGGTATTATCAATAAAATAATATTACATTTGTGTTACATTATGTAAAAAAAACAGTATAAATTTGGTAAATTAGTAAATAATAGATTTAGAAATAAATTGTATTTTGAAAGGAGAGTAAAGATAAATAAAATATATGAAAAAAAGAAGTTTTTTTATTATATTATTAATGATAATTTTGGTTGCAATAAGCATATATCCAGTTTGTTTTGCAATATCAAGATATGGTTCTAGGGGAAATGAAGTAAAACAAATTCAAAGTAAGTTAAGAGCGTGGGGATATTATACAGGAAGTGTAGATGGAATTTATGGTTCTAAAACATTTGAAGCTGTGAAGAAATTTCAAAAGAAAAATGGATTAACAGTAGATGGAATTGCTGGGACTAAAACTTTAAATGCATTAGGAATTAATTCCTCTAATAATTCTAGTGGTGGAAGTAGTAGTAATAATACAGATGTTAATTTGCTTAGTAAATTAGTTTATGCAGAGGCAAGAGGAGAACCGTATAAAGGTATGGTTGCTGTTGCTTCTACAGTATTAAATAGAGTATCAGATTCTAGATTTCCAAATAGTATTGCTGGAGTAATATATCAATCAGGAGCTTATACATGTGTTTCTGATGGACAAATTAATTTAACTCCAGATTCACAAGCTAAAAAAGCTGCACAGGATGCAATAAATGGATGGGATCCAACCTCTGGGTGTGTATATTACTTTAATCCTAGTACAGCAACTTCAGCTTGGATATGGAGTAGACCTCAGGTTATAACTATAGGAAAACATATTTTTTGTAAATAATAAAATTATGGAAAGCCAAAGAGAAAGGCTTTCCTATTTATTTTAAATTAATATCTTTATTTGTATATTGTTCGGGTTTTAAGCCAACACGTGTTGACATATAGTTTAATGTTATAACTATTAGTATAAATGAAATTATACCTAACATTAATGTAACTGTTGCATTAGAATAATGTATTAAGAATAGTGAACATAAAAACGAAACTATTGTACTTACACAAGAAGTTACAAAAGTGTTTGCAGAAAATATTTTAAGACGCATATCACTACTACAAAAGCTACTTAAATATTGTTTTATTAATGTATCATAAGGTCCTATTACTGAATATTGAATTGCTATAGATAATAGTAAAAGAAAATACATAAAAAATTTAGGATAATTCAATAATACTGTTGAACCAGAAAGTATAATAGATAAAGTAAAAGATAAACCTAAAAAGGTGAGTGATTTGTTTTTATGTTTTTTATGTATAGCTAATGCCCTAGAACTAGAATAACTTGCTATAATTCCCATCAAAGAAAAAATTACCCCAAAGTATTCTGCAGGAACATTAGTATCATATAATAAACTTTTTCTTAAAGTTATCATTGGATTTAATAAACTAGAAAAAATTCCAGCAAAAAGTATTAAACATTTAAGTCTAGTAGATTTTAATATAATTTTAAAACCTTCAACAGTACCATTTATATAAGTTTTTAATTGTTTTGATATCTTTGTAGAGTTATTTATTTTTACATTCGTTTCAATTGGAATTTCATATAATTTTGTACATAAAAATAAACATAATAAATTAATAGTTAATGACAAAAATAAAGGGAAAAAAGGATTAATAATATATAAAAAACCAGTTAATAAAGCTGTAATGGCATCTATAAAATAATATCCTGATAATGATATTCCTTCACATTTTGTAAATTTTTCTCTTTTATAATCAGTATTTTCAAGTGAATCATAAAATAAGTTAGAATCTACCATTAACTTTATTACAAAACCAAAAGCCCAAAATGCGTTTGCTAAAATACATATATACATATTAGTTAAACCAATAATTAATAATGTAGCTATTGCTAAACTGGAATTTGCTAAAATTAGACTTTTCTTTTTCCCAATTTTTTGAATTAAAATTGTACATGGAAATTGAAAAATAATTTTAAATAAAGGATAGAAAGAGTCACATAAAACAATTTGTGCAGTACTAAGTCCTTTAACATTAGTAAGAAATAAATAAGAAATAGTATAATAAAAAAGCAAATCATAAGATAACATTTTATAAATTATCATAATTCTTTGATTTGTTTTTTTATGTTTCAATAAATTTGTATTATCATTAATTTCTTCCATAAATTCTCCTCGTAAATATATAAAAATTATATCATACTTATTTTCTTTGTAAATAAAATTGACAAAAACGTAACATATTGGTAATATATATATGAAAATTCGGAGGAAAATAATGAAAATTTATCCAAAATTATATTGTGAAAAAATTACAGATTTAAAATTAGACTATTTAAAACAAAATAATATTAAAGCATTAATATTAGATGTTGATAATACTTTATTAGATTTTGATTTAAAGGTAGTAGATGGTTTGAAATCATGGTATGAAAATTTGAAAAATAATGATATAAAATGCATAATATTATCAAATAGTAATAAGATAGAGAAAATAAAAATGGTTGCTGATTTATTAAAAGTTCCTTATATAAAATTTGCAACTAAACCTTTAAAAAGAGGTTTTAAATTAGCTCAAAAAGAACTTCAACTTCCAAATGAAAATATAGCAGTAATTGGAGATCAAATTTTTACTGATGTTATTGGAGCTAATAGATCAAATATGTATTCAATATTAGTAAAACCTTTGGCAGAAAAGGATTTATTATTAACAAAAATAAAAAGACCGATTGAGAATTTGGTAATAAAAAAGTATTTAAAAAGTATAAATAAATTCTAGTAGAGGTAGGGAATTAAATGTATTTTAATAATGTACATATATTAAATTATGTAATAATAGCAATACTGGGATTAATTGTTGGTAAATTTACTGCTTGGTGTAATATAAGATTTTGTGATAACAAAAAAATATTTAGTAAAGAATTTTTTAAAGAAAATAAAAAAGGTTTAAAAAGTAACTATATATTTATGTTATTAACTGCTTTTATTTATATATCTTTATTATATAAATTTGGAATTGAGAAAAAAGGTATATTAAATAATTTGAATTTAATAAAATATGTAATTTTAATACCAATGCTATTATTAACTATTTGTATTGATGCAAAACATAGAATTATTCCTAATAGACTTAATTTAACAATATTTGAAATAGGATTAATAATAACTTTTTTATATGGAATTACAAATGTTAATTTAGCAAAAGATTATATTTTAGGAATGGTCGTTGGAGGAGGAATATTTGCTGTAATTACACTATTAGGTATAGTAATTTCTGGTAAAGAAGCAATGGGACTTGGAGATGTTAAGTTTGTTAGTGCTATAGGATTATTTTATGGTGTAAGTAGTATTGCAGAAATTTCTTTACTATCTTTTTTCATTGCTGCGATTTTTTCAATAGTTATTTTGTTTGTAAGAATTGTTATATTAAAAAGCAAAGATGAATATATACCATTTGGACCTTTTATAGCAATTTCTGCTATTATCTGTATGTTTATACCAACAAATCTTATTTTTGATAACTTTTTATTATTTTGTAAAATTATTAGTGAAAAATTAATGTTATTTTAGGGGGAATAATATATGAATCCAAAAATAAAGTGGTTAAGAAATCAATTATTATCTTTAAAGATAGAGGGAATTATTGTTTCAAATCCAGTAAATGTGAGATATTTAACTGGGCTTTCAGAAGAAGGGATTTTAATTATTGCTCCAAAAGAAAATATTTTTATAACAGATAGTAGATACACAGAAAGTGTAAATAGAAAATTAACAATAGATGATGAAATTGTAGTATATGATTCAAGAAATTTTAGTAAATATGATTATGAAAATATTTTTACTTCCTCACAAAATGTTGGTTTTGAAGAAAAATATGTAACATATGAAAACTATAAAAATCTTTTACAAACATATAAAGTAAATTTAATTGAAACAGAAGGAATTGTAGAAAATCAAAGAATAATAAAAGATGAAGATGAATTAGAAAATATAAAGAAAGCTTGTAGTATAACAGATAAAGCATTTGAATATATTATAAAAAATATTAAGCTTGGAATGACTGAAAAAGAAGTTGCATTTGAAATAGAAAAATTTATGATTTCAAATGGAGCAGATGGGCTTGCATTTGATTCTATAGTAGCTTTTGGAGAAAATTCTTCAATGCCACATGCAGTTCCTACAGAAAGAGCTTTAAATAAAGGAGATATAATTCAATTCGATATAGGTTGTAAATATAATGGATATTGTTCAGATATGTCTAGGGTAGTTTTTGCTGGAGAAATTAAAGATGAATATAAAGAAGTTTATGAATTTGTATTGAAAGAACAAAAAATGATTTCAAATTCTTTGAAAGATGGTATTAATATAAAAAATGTGATAAAAAATGCAGAAGCAGATTATAAATTAAAAAATTATGAAATTATGCATTCTTTTGGACATGGAGTAGGATTAAATATTCATGAGTTACCTATATTACACTCTAAAAAAGATAATATTTTAAAAGAAAATTCAATAATTGCTATTGAGCCTGGAGTATATATTCCAGGAAAATTTGGAATTAGAATAGAAGATACCTTTTTAGTAGGAAGATATAATTGTGAAAATTTAACTAATTCTAAAAAAGACTATACAGTAATAAATTTAGGATAAATACTTGATTCATAAGGAAAAATATGCTACTATATTATATAGTGTAAATAAAAAAGAAAAGGAGATTTTATTATGGCAGAAGTATATATGGCAGGAGATTTAAGAAATAATACTACATTTGAATTAGATGGAAATGTTTTTAAAGTTGTTGAATTTCAACATGTAAAGCCAGGAAAAGGAGCAGCTTTTGTTAGAGTAAAGATGAAAAATGTTATAACAGGAGCTGTTATTGAAAGAACATTTAATCCATCTGAAAAATTGCAAGGTGCAGAAATTGAAAAAAGAGAGATGCAATATTTATATAATGATGATGGGTTATATTATTTAATGGATAATACAACATACGAACAAATCCCATTAAATGAAGAACAATTAGGTGATGCTTTAAAATACATAAAAGAAAATATGAATGTAACAGTATTATCTTTTAAAGGAAAAGTATTTAATGTAGAACCACCAATGTTTGTTGAGTTAGAAGTTACATATACAGAACCAGGATTTAGTGGAAATACAACAACTACTTCTGGAAAACCTGCAACTTTAGAAAATGGATTAGAAATATCAGTTCCATTATTTGTTGAAATAGGTGATGTTATTAGAATTGATACTAGAACTGGTGAATATATGGAAAGATTATAAAATATTAAAAATAATCTAATGGATTGACGGCTATGCCGTCTTTTTTTATTGTTAAATGAAGGTGAGAACCGGTTGTTGCACCATTAGTGCTTTTTCCTGTAGAGTCTGTATAAGGATTATTTGGAGTGAATTCTACATATTTGGGACCTACATTACCAATAGGAATTCCTTGAGAAATTATTGTGTTAATAGAAACAATAAAATTAGGTGATACATGGCAATATGAAATTTCGATATTATTGTTTTGTATTTTAATTGTATATCCATTAGCTCCATTAAATCCTAAAAATATAATTTTTCCAGATATTACAGAGTATATTATAGTTCCCTCAGGAGCTGATATATCAATTCCAGAGTGATTACTAGATGCTCCACTAGTAGGTGATTTTCTAGGGCCAAACTGTGAAGTGATTGTATGGTATCCAGGTACAGGCCAAAAGAAATTATTATTTGAGAAGAAATACTCTTGCTTAGAATTAGGTAGATTATGAAGATTTTTATCTGAAGAATAAATTGTTATTGAATAAAAAATTATAAATATAAAAAGTAAAAAATAAAATAATAATAAAAATTTTTTAATAATTGCCTCCTTAACAAAAAAATAGCTTGATAATTCAAGCTATTTTGGCAGGGGTAGTAGGATTCGAACCCACACAGGCGGTTTTGGAGACCGATGTGCTACCATTAACACTATACCCCTATATAAAATTAACAATTTCTATTTTAGCATATAAAATTTTATAATTCAAGTAAAAATTAAAATAATTTTTTCCATTCAAAATATTACAAAATTTCTATTTACAAAATATTTAAAATGCAATAAAATATTTATGTGTTTACAAGAAAGTTATAGGAGGTATTATTTTGGATAACAATAATAGAAAAATTTTGCTTATAATAACTACAATAACTATAATATTTTTTATATTATTAATAACTTCAATAATTAATAGTATATTCAATTATTCTGAAAATTATATTAATAATTATAAAAATAAAGAGATTTCCAATTCATATACTGAAAATACTTTTAAAATAATTTCAAGTTCTGAAAATAAAGATTTAGAGGAAATTTTAAAACAATATGCAGAAAAAGAAAATATAGATTTACAAATAGAATATGCTGGAACCATTGAAATAATGGATAAATTAAATTCAGGTGAAAAATATGATGCAGTTTGGGCATCTAATTCTATTTGGCTTTATATGTTAAATGATACAGTAAAAACGTCTGAATCAAAATCTACTAATATAAATCCAGTAGTATTTGCTATAAAAAAATCAAAAGCAAATGAGTTAGGATTAATAGGTAAAGATATATATACAAAAGATATAGTAGATTGTATAAAAGATGGAAAATTAAAATTTAGTATGGCTAATCCTACACAAACAAATACTGGAGCAACAGCATACTTAGGATTATTATCAACACTTGTAGGAAATCCAGAAGTTTTAACTATGGATCATTTATCAAATGAGAATGTAAAAAAAGATTTGGTTGATTTATTTACTGGTTTAGAACGTTCTTCAGGAAGTGAAGATTTTTTAGAGGAATTATTTTTAAATGGCTCATATGAATCTGTTGTAACATACGAGTCATCAATTATAAATATTAATAAACAATTAGAAAGTCAAGGAAAAGAGCCTTTATATGTTTTATATCCAATAGATGGAGTATCAATTTCAGATTCACCTTTTGCTTTTATAGATAATGGAATTGATAAAAAGAAAGAGGAGTTTTTGACTATTAGAAATTATATATTAAGTAATGAGGGTCAACAAAAACTTGCTGAAAAAGGTAGAAGAACTTGGTATGGTGGTGTAAATACTAATATAGATAAAAAAATATTTAATCCAGAATGGGGAATAGATACTACTAAGTATATAGTTCCAATAAAATTCCCTAGTACAAAAATTATTCAAGAAGCTTTAGCTGTATATCAAACTGAGTTAAGAAAACCTATACATACAGTATTTTGTTTAGATTATTCAGGAAGTATGTATGGAGATGGATATAATCAATTAGTATCAGCAATGAACTATATATTGAATCAAGAGGAAGCAAAAAAAGATTTATTACAATATACAGAAAAAGATATAATTACAGTTATTCCATTTAATAGTGCTGTTATAAATGTATGGCAAACTAAAAACGGAGCAAATACTAAAGATTTATTACAAAGAATAGAAAATCTAGAACCTAGTGGTTCAACAAATATTTATGATACGTCAATAAGAGCTTTAGGAGTATTAACTACAGAAAATTATTCTGATAATTATAATCTTTCTGTAGTTCTTATGACTGATGGTTTATCAAACATGGGAAAATATAAAGATTTATCAAAATATTATAAAATGATAAATAAAGAAATTCCAATATATTCTATTATGTTTGGAGCAGCTCATGAAAGCGAATTACAAAAAATTGCAGAGCTAACAAATGCAAAAGTTTTTGATGGTAGAAATGATTTACTTAAAGCATTTAAGGAAGTGAGAGGTTATAATTAATGAATGGTGATATTAAAGGACCAGTAATTTCATCTGTTTTAGGAGCTACATTTTTTGCAATACCATATCTTGGTTTAGGTATTTCAATAATACCTTCATTATGTATTGGTTTTGCTGCATTTGGTGCAGGAAATTTATTGTTATCTAATAATAAAAATACAGAAAAAAATGATAATATGTCATTATATGAAATGCTAAATGAGGCAAAAAAGCAAAATGCCCAAATTTATTCTATAATAAAAGAAATTGAGAATAAATCTTTGCAATTAGAAATAAAAGAAATATATGATGTTTCTACTAAAATAATAGATACTGTTTCTAAAAATCCAAAAAAATTAAGTCAAACTCAAAATTTTTTTAATTACTATTTACCAGTTACATTAAAAATATTAGTTAAATATGATACAATAGAAAATCAAAAATTAGATAGTGAAGAAAGTAAAAAATTTATGGAGTCTACAGAAAATATGATTATAAAAATAAAGAAATCATTTAAAGCTCAATTATCTAATTTATATCAATCTGATATGGTTGATACAGATGCAGAAATAAAAGTGTTTGAGTCAATGTTAAATCAAGAAGGTTTTAATGATGTAGATGATTTTAATATAAAATAAGGAGGGAGAAGTTTTTGAATAAAAAGGTTGTAGGAATTATAATATTTGTTGTATTAATAATACTTATAGTAGGAATAAAAATTTTTACTACTAGTAATAATGAAAATATTGATATTTCAAATGAAGATAATTTAAAAAATTTAACAACAGTTACAATAGCTACTGGTGGTGGAAAAGAAGACTTTCTTGCAGATGAGCGTGTTAGTCAAATAATGAAAGAAAAATATGGACTTAATGTTATATATGATAACTGGAGTAATGGAAAACTAATAAAAGATCCTTTAGTAAGAGAAGATGGTTCAAAATATGATTTAATGTTTTGTTCAGATCAAAGATTTTATGATTATTATAGACTAGCTCCAGATGCTTCAAAAGGAGAAGCAGAAAGATATAATGTTTTAGATGGTGGGCTAACTTTAAATACTCCAATTGTAATTTATAGTTGGGATACAGTAGTTGATGCTTTAGTAAAAGAAGAAATAGTTACTCAAATAGATGGAGTATATTATATAACAAATATGGAGAAATTACTTAACTATATTTTGGAAGGTAAAAAATGGTCTGATATAGGATTAAATATGTTATATGGAAGTATAAATATTGCATCTACAGACCCTGTAACATCATCACCAGGTGCTACTTATTATGGTTTACTTCTTTCTATAATGTGTGGAGGTAATGTTAATGATACATCTTTTCAAGAAAATTTACCAAAATTAAAAGAATTTTACCAAAAATCTGGTTATATGAATAATACGCCAGCAGATTTATTTGAAAGATATTTAAAAACTGGTATGGGTGGAGAACCTATGATAGTAGATTATGAAAAAAGTATAGTAGAATTTAAAACTTCAAATCCAGATGGATTTAATCAAGTAAAAGATAATATACGTATTTTATATCCTACTCCAACAATGTGGAATTCACATTGTATAGCCACATTTTCAGAAACAGGAAATAAATATAATCAAGTATTTCAAGATCAAGAAATAGGACAAATAGCATGGACTAAATATGGCTTTAGAACAGGTATTACAGGTGGCAATTATGATATATCTGCAGTAGGAATTGGCGGAATACCACAAACAATAACAAGTACAGTATCTAGTTTGAAAATGAATATGTATAATGAGCTTATAGACTATTTAGGTCAAAATTAAAAAATTAGGAGGAGAAGTTAATGAGTGATTTACCAGAAATAAAATTAGAAAAAAAAATAGTAGATTCACAAAAAATTGAAAGTCAAATTTTAGAAGGAGAAGTAACAGAAGAAAAAGTAGAGAATTCTTTAAATTATGATTTATTATTACCAGAAGAAAAAGAAGCTATAGATGAATTTTGTAAAAAAGTTGATGTTACAGACACAGCTTCAATTATACAATATGGAGCTTCTGCTCAAAACAAAATATCAAGTTTTTCAGATAGTGTACTTCAAAGTGTAAAAACAAAAAATACAGGAGAAGTAGGAGATTTATTGTCTAGTTTAGTTGTTCAAGTTAAAGATTTTGACACAAATATACCATCAACATTAAATCCAAAAGGTATTGCTGGTTTATTCTTTAATGCAAAAAAACAAATAGAAAAAATTATTGCAAAATATAGTAAAGTAGAAAATAATATTTCTAAAATTGAAAAACAACTAGAAACACATAAAATAAAAATGTTAAAAGATATTACTATTTTTGATACTATGTATAATAAAAATTTGGAGTATTTTAAAGATATATCTTTATATATAATAGCTGGTGAAAAGAAGCTTGAAGAATTAAAAAATGTTACTTTACCTGAATTACAAAAAGTTGCTGAAGAATCAGGAGAACAAACAGATATACAAAAAGTAAATGATATGATGAACATAATAAATAGGTTTGAAAAGAAAATATATGATTTAAAAACAACAAGAATTATATCAATACAAATGGCTCCACAAATTAGATTAATTCAAAATAATGATAGTGAATTAGTTGAAAAAATTCAAAGTTCATTAATTAATACTATTCCATTATGGAAAAATCAAATTGTTATAGCTTTAGGAATTGCAAATTCTAAAAGTGCTTTAGAAACACAAAAAGCAGTTACAGATACTACAAATGAAATGTTAAAGAAAAATAGTGAAATGCTAAAACAAGGAACAATTGAAATTGCAGAAGAATCTGAAAAAGCTATAGTAAATGTTGAAACATTACAAAAAACAAATCAAGATATTATTGAAACATTAGATAAAGTACTTGAAATTCATGAAGCTGGTAGAGTAAAAAGAGCTGAGGCAGAAAATCAATTATTAAGTATAGAAAAAGAATTAAAAGATAAGTTATTAGAAATAAAAGTAAATAGTGGAAAATAAAGTTAAGGCGAGTTTTACTCGCCTTTTAATATATAAATAATAAAACAAAAATTGGAAAAATAAGTGCAATCATAGAAAGAATAATAACAGTAATACCACCAACTTTATTTTCTTTTTCATTTATTTCAAAAATACCATAATATAAACTTTTTATAAATGTATAAATTATAAAAATAATTGCTAAATATTTCATATTACCTCCAATTATTGTTTATTAAATAAATTACTAGAATTTACTCTAGTATTAATATTTATATCATAATAAGAATCTTTAAAAATTTCATCCCAATGAATTTTTTCAAATTCTTCTTTTGTCAAATAATTACTTTGGCAAATTCCTTTAAATCCAACAATATCTGAATTATATTCTTTAGTTATAGTATATACATATTTTTTGAAAATTTTTTCTAAATATTTGTTAGAAGTATTTTCTACTTCTTTTATTTTTTCTTCATCAATATAATTAAAAACTGTGCCAGAACTACTAATAGAACCTTCTGGATATACATTAATAGTAATTAAAGGTGAACCATTTATTATATCAACTGAAATATCAGTTTTTTTATATAAATTAATGTCTAAATCGATTTTTTCTCCATCTGAAAAAGGATTATTTAAAGTTATAGTTGCAGAATTTAGTTTATTAACAGCAATTAAATGTGCTATATTACTTGATACATCTAAAGTGCCTATCATAGCATCAGCCTTAAAAACTGCAATTCCAGTAGTTTGAATAGTATCATCCGAATTCATAGCATATATAGCAGTAGGTTCATAATAATCATTTTTTAAAGCTTGGTAAAATTCTCCGAAAGTTGATTTAATTGTATAACCAGTATATTCATAACTTGATGTTAAATAATCATAAAGTCTAGCAGAAAATATAGCTCCTGAATTTGAAATGTTTTCTAAAATATTATATGCTGTAGAAGAACTAATAATTATATTACAGCTGTGTCTTAATTCTGTATTATTGCTAAGAGTATTTATATAAGTTTGAATACCTTGTTTAGCCAAATCTTCAGAAATAACAATTGCTGAACAATGAGATAGATTTATTTCTTTGTTTAAATAATTATCTAAAATAGAAATACATTCATCAATAGTTTGACCTTCCACTGAATATAATTGATATTCAGAAGATTGACTAGAACCAGAATTACCAGAAGAATCTTGAGTAGAATTAGAAGGTATTTGTACGCTTAGTTTTATTCCTGAATCACTTGTATCTAAAGCAATAGCAATTATAAAATAAAAATTATCTAATCCGCTAGAAGAAGAAAACCTTGTAAGAATGAATAATATTATTAAAAATAATGAAGTTATTAAAAGATGTTTCTTCATAATAGTCCTTTCTTATTGTTTAGCTTTTTTAAAATTTGCTAATATTAATATAACTAAACTTATACCAAACATAAATCCTAAAACTAAATATTTATAAAGAGTGCTTTCTATAAAATGTATTTGAGATACATTAATTGGAATTAATGTAAGACCTATTAGTATACTACATATAGGAAATGTTAACATTTTTTCATTTGAGATATTTGTTAATTTTTTTATAATTCTATTTATTAAAAAAACAACAAAACTTAAATATGAAAAAATAGAAAAAATCCATAAAAGTATAAATAAAGCATCAATTCTTTGTATAAAAGTTCCTAATTCTAATTGTCTTGAAAGTAAAAATAAAGAGTTTATAGGTTCACTGTTTGAGGTTGTATTAAATAAAGTCAACATAGAAATTACTGTAAGAAGCAATAGTATAAAAGAGATAATATATGAAATTATAGCTATTTTTTTATATCCAGTGGAATCCTTTAAAAGTGGTTTTATAAAATAAAAATAAACAATAATATACATGCTGAAAGTATTGCTTAATCCTACAATAAAGTTTTGGTGGTAACTTTGTCCTAAAATAGGTGTTAAATTATTTATATCTAAATCACTCCATATAGTAAAAAATGCAACAATAACACTAATTATAGCAAATGGAGTAACAAAACAAATTGTTCTAATTATAGATTTAAATCCAACAAAATTTACTATTAATATTCCTATAATAAAAAAGAAAAGTATATATATAATTGGAAAATCTGAAAAATATATTATGTGTAATACATTTGAAAAATCAACAATTGTAATAAAAGAAACTATTAAAAATAATGCAATACTTATAATTCCAATTAAAGTTTTTAATATTTTTCCACCTAAAAATTCAGAAATATCTAATATATCTGAATTTTCAAATCTTTTTAGTAATTTTACAATTATTAGAGTAACAATAAAATCTATAATACCAATATATATAATATTTACTATAGCTCCACTTCCAACAAGATCAATAATATAATAAGGAATATTTAAAATGAGTTTATTTATCATAATAATTATAATTAATGCAATAGCTTCATATTTACTTATTTGATAAAAATTATTTTCCATTTTGCCTCCATTTCATGCTAATATGGCTTTGAGATTCAGGTTTTTGAGTGTTAAGATATTGATCTCTTCTTTCACGTTTCCAAACAGGTTGAATATATAAATTTTCATTTTTTGATAAATCAGTATATGGAATATACGGTGTAAAAAATGGAACCCCAAAAGATGTTTGATTTGATAATATAGCAAAATGTATAAAAAATCCTAAAGCAATTCCTAAAAAACCAGCAATGTATCCTAAAATAATATACATAAATCTGTACATTTGTACTACAAAACGTAATGAATTATCTGGAATTGTAAAAGAGCAAATACCAGAAAAAGCAACAATAATTATAAGAATAGGACTTACTAAATTTGCAGATACAGCAGCATCACCAAGTATTAAAGCACCTATTATTCCGGATAGTTGTACTAAAAGAAGAAGGAACTCGAAGACTTGCTTCTTGTATTAATTCAAAAGATAATTCCATAATTATAATTTCAAAAAAAATTGGAAAAGGAATAGCTTCTCTTGCTGCAATTATTGCATAAAGTAATTCTGATGGAAGTAATTCATAATGATACATTGTTATTGCAATATATAAACCAGGAATAAGTAATGCACAAGCAAGAGCAAATCCTCTTAAAAATCTTAAAAAGTTTGCATAATGATAATTTAAATTGTAATCTTCTGGTGAAGTTAGATAATCAATTAGTACTGCAGGAAGTACTAGAGCAAAAGGACATCCATTTATTATAGCAACAACTCTTCCACCAAGAAGATAAGTACAAGCTCTATCAGAACGTTCTGTTGAAATTGTTTGAGGAAAAGCTGTATCAAAATCGTCCTTTATAAGAGGTTCTAATTGATTACATGATAATAGATAGTCTACATCCAAATTATTTATCCTATATTTTGCTTCTGCAACCAGATCTTCATTTGTTAGATTTTTTACATAGCATATTGCAACTTTAGTTTTATTAATTTTTCCAACTTCAACTTCTTCAATAATTAAATTCTCATTATTAATTATTTTTCTAAGCATTGAGGTATTTGTTCTTAAATTTTCAACAAAACCTTCATGAGAACCTTTAACAACAGATTCTGTTACAGGTTTATCAACACTACGTCCTTTATATCCCTTTGTTTCTATACAAATTGCACAATCAAGTGTTTCTATGAAAAGTGCACAAAACCCTGCATTTACATTTGCTATTATTTTTTTGAATTCTTTTTGTTTATTCACACTATTTTGAGGAATAAGACTAGAATAAATAAAATTTTCTAAATTAAATCTTGTAAAAACTTTTTGGTTTTTGTTAGTAGGTTTAGTAGGATTTTCTCTCATTTTTATAGAATTTTTTAATAAAAGAGGTTGAAGTACAAAATCATTTATATTATCATCACTAACCATTCCATCAATATATAATAAAAATGCAGGTATTTTTTTTGATTGTACAGATATTGTAAATTCTCTTAATTTTATATCGCTATTTATTAGCATGTTATATTTAATTTTTAAAAACTCTTTATTATCTTCTAATTTTTTTGAAACAGTTTCATTTTCATCGTTATTAAAACTGTCTTCTTTTATATTATTTGCTGTATTTGGAAGTATAAATTCATATTCTGTTTTTTCTTCATATTTAAATATTTTATCAAATAATTGTTTTATCACTTCTTTATTCTCCTAAAATTTGTAAGATAACAATATTATTGTTTTTTTTATAAAAAATATACAAATTTTATAAATAAATTTAGTCATAAAATAAAATTACACTAATATAAATTAGTAAAAGATGTACATAGTTTATAGGGGGTAATTTTTTATGGAAAATATGGAGATATATCAAGATATAGCTCAAAGGACAGAAGGGGATATTTATATAGGAGTTGTAGGACCAGTAAGAACTGGAAAATCAACTTTTATAAAAAAATTTATGGAACTTTTAGTTTTGCCTAATATTGAGAATGAATATAAAAAAGAAAGGGCTGTTGATGAATTACCACAAAGTGCTAGTGGAAGAACAATAATGACAACAGAACCAAAATTTATTCCAAATGAAGCAGTTGAAATAAACTTAAATGGTAATGTAAAATTAAAAACAAGATTAGTAGATTGTGTAGGATATCTTGTAAATAATGCAATAGGATATTTAGAAGATGATATGCCTAGAATGGTTAAAACACCTTGGTCAGAAAATGAAATGCCATTTGAAACTGCTGCTGAACTTGGAACAAAAAAGGTTATAGTTGAGCACTCAACTGTAGGAATTATTATAACAACAGATGGAAGTATTACAGATATTCCTAGAGAAGAATATATTGAAGCTGAAGAAAGAGTTGTTAGAGAATTAAAAGAATTAAATAAACCTTTTATAATGCTTATGAACTGTCAAAATCCAAAAGATAGTTATAGTATAAGTATGGCAAACACTTTATCTGAAAAATATGGAGCTACTGTTTTGCCTGTAAGTTGCTTAGATTTAAATTTAGATGATATAAATGAGATTTTTTCAAAATTATTATATGAATTTATGATTGAGAGAGTAGAAGTTAGATTTCCACGTTGGATTGATGGCTTAGATTTAAATAATGAATTAAAAGTTTCTTTATTTGAAAGTGTAAAAAGAACATTTTCAGAAACAAGAAGATTAAAAGATATAAATGAGAATTATTTAAAATTAGAAGAATGTGATGAAATAAAGAAATCAAATATTGAAGAAATAAATTTAGGAACTGGTATTGTTAAAGTTAATGTAGAATTAAATGATGCTTTATTTTATGATATGTTAACTAAAATTACTGGTGTTGAGATAAAAAATGAAGGCGAATTATTTTCTTGTATATCTTCATTTGCAAAAATAAAAAAAGATTATGATAAAATGGCTTATGCTATTCATCAAGTAAATGAAAAGGGGTATGGAATTGTTACACCTGGAATTGATGATTTAATTTTAGATGAACCAGAAATAGTAAAACAAGGTTCAAAATATGGAGTAAAATTAAAAGCAAAAGCACCTTCTATTCATATGATTAGAATAAACACAGAAACTGAAGTTTCACCTATTGTAGGAAGTGAAAAACAATCAGAAGATTTAGTTAAATATTTGCTTTCTGAATTTGAAAATGATCCGAAACAAATATGGGAATCAAATATATTTGGAAAAAGTTTACATGAACTTGTTAATGAAGGATTACAAAATAAATTAGCTAGAATGCCAGAAGAGGCTCAAGGAAAGTTACAAGAAACTTTAGAAAGAATTGTTAACGAAGGTAGTGGTGGACTAATTTGTATAATTTTATAAAAAGAATCTCTGGATACATTATCCAGAGATTTTTATAATGGATTAACTTCATAAATAATTTTAAAATAATCAAAATAATTTAGAGTATTTGAATTTAAGCAATTTAAATAAGTATCTAATTGTCTTTTTGTTTTACAAGCTGAAATAATAGCAGGATTTAAATTCCTTTTTGATAGTAATTTAAAACTATAAGTAAATGCTTGAAAAATGTTAATTCCTTCATTTCTTAATAAAGTATAACTTTCAATAAATCTTGATTTTGAAGGATTTTTTATAAATTTATCAAATGGCAATATATATTTTCTATTAACAACATCTTTTAATGATTCATTTTCTTTGACAGTATTTTTTAATTCTGTTATTGTATATGGTAAATAAATTTTATTTAATTTTTCTGATATAATTAATGAATCATTATCTTTTAAAGCATTTTCTATATTACTAATTTTATCTTGTGAAGATGATTGTATATTTAATTTGTTATAATCTTTTAAGATTTGTTTATTTAAAACTTCAATAATATCATTGTTTGTAATTACTAATTTGTTTGAAGGAGATTTTATAAGCAGATTAGTAGCTATAAATTTATCGAAATTACTATTATCAATAGTTAATTTTTGTTCTAAAACTTTGAAATCTTGAGAAAGCAATTCAATTTCATCTTTTAATTTAGAAAATTCATCAATATAAAAATCTTGTGTTTGAGGAATTTCTAAGTTTGCTAAATAGTATATTTCTTTATTAATATTATTTACATATGAATGTAATTTCTCAATTTCTTGTATATTTTCAGATATATTTTTTAAATATGTTTCTGCAGATGATTTAATAGAAACATTATTAAAATTACTAATATTATCTGTAATAAGTTTTTTATTATGATTTTGTATAAATAATTGTGTTTCAAGATAATTATTAGTTTTGTCGAATTTTAATATAGGAATACTTATCATTTTCTTCTCCTAAACCTAGTAAAATTATAAAAGTATTATAACATATACTTTTTTAAAATAACATTACAAAAATATTACAAATATACTTTTATTTATTTTTTCTTTGTGATAAAATATATAAGATTTAGAAAATAATTGAAAATGTCTATATATGAAAGGGTATACAATATGAACAAAAAGAAAAAAATTAGTAAAAAAATGATTATTATATTAGTAGTTATAATTTTAATAATTTTAGCAATATTTTTAAAACCTAAAAAAGAAGAAAAAACTAAAATTGAAAGTGAATTAATTGAAAAAAGAGATATTGCTACAAGTATTAGTGCAACTGGTGTAATAACAACAGATACTACTCAAAATGTTGTTTCTAAACTTACTGGTTTTGAAATAGCTAGTGTTAATGTAAAAGAAGGTGATAAAGTATCTGTTGGTGATGTTATTTGCACATTTGACACTTCTACTATACAAGATAATCTAGCAACAGCTAAAAATTCTTTAAGTATTTCTCAAGCCCAGAGTAATATTGGAATTCAGGGAGCTACACGTAGTTTAAATGATGCAATATCAGGTAAAAATACACAAGTTTCTACTACACAGGCAGAAGTAGATTCAGCTCTTCAAAAATATCAAGATGCTCAGAATCAGTTAAATAATGCTAAAAATGCTTTAGCTAGTCTTGAGCAACAATTAGCATCAATTCAAGGAACATATAATCAAAAATCTACAAGTTATAAACAAGTACAAACTCAATATAATATGTTAGAAACTGCTTATAATTCTGCTTCAGATGTATATAAATCAAAACAAGCTTTAGAAGAAAATGCCAAAAATAAATATAATCAATATTCAAGTGGATTAGTACCACCGGAGGTAGAAAAAGAATATAAAGATGCACAAACAGCTTCTGCAGAAGCTCTAGCAAATATGAAAAATGCAGAAGGTCAATATTTTGCATATAAACCAACTTATGATAAAGAATTAAGTGAATTTACACCAATAAAAAATAGTTATGAAACTTTATCATCAAGTGTTGCAACTAGTAGAGGAACAGTAAGTCAATTAGAAGCAACAGTGGGTACTTTGAAATCAACTTATGATAATTTAGTAAATGCACTTAATTCTACTGTTAGTACTTCAGATAGTACAATAGCAAGTATGCAAGATGCTTTAACTAATACAGAGTTAAGTGCAAGTTTAAATACTCAAACTCAAAATTCTCAAATAAAAGCACTTCAAGATCAAGTTAATGATGGAATTTTAAAATCAACTGTAAATGGAACTGTTACTTCTGTTAATGCAAAACCTGGAGAACTTTATACAGGAAGTACAATAGCTGTAATTGATGGAGTAGAAGTATTTGTTATTGAGGCTGAAATAGATGAATATGATATTGCAGATGTTGAAGTTGGAATGAAAGTTTTAATAAAAACTGATGCAACTAGAGATGAAGAATTAGAAGGAAGAATTATATATACTGCGCCTAGTGCTACAACTTCAGTAGCTTCAATGATGGGAACAGCTACTACAACACCAGTTTCAACAGGTTCTGCAACTTATAAAGTAAAAATAGCGTTAGATGAACAAAATGAAAGATTGCGTTTAGGAATGAATGCAAGATTAAGTATAATAACAGATAGCAAAGAGGATGTTTGGTCAGTACCTAGTGATGCAATACATGAAAAAGAAGATGGTACAAAATATATTGAAATTTTAAAGAATGAGGAAACAGAAGAAAAGGAAGAATTACCTGTTACTACTGGAATTGAGGGAAGCTATTATATACAAATTATGTCAGATAAATTAAAAGATGGAATGAAAGTTGTATTACCAGTAGGAAATTCAACAGATTCAATAGAAGCTTTAATTGAAATGATGGGGCCTAATGCAGGTGTGTAGAAGGGATAAAAATGAGTTCAATAATTAAGTTAAGTAATATAGTAAAAAAATTTTATATAGGAGAGCCAAATGAATTAGAAATACTACATGGTATATCACTAGAAGTTGAAGAAGGTGAGTTTGTTTCTATAGTAGGTCCTTCAGGATCTGGAAAATCTACTTTAATGAATATGATTGGAGTATTAGATAGACCTACTTCAGGT
>CANQEX010000008.1 GCA_947596225.1 uncultured Clostridia bacterium
GGATTAATAATTGAAGTAAATCCTAAAATTAAAACTATATTAAAAATATTTGATCCTATAACATTTCCTATTGCCATATCCATATCATTTTTTAATACTGCAATAACTGAGGTTATAAGCTCTGGTAAACTTGTGCTTATAGCAACAATAGTTAATGAAATAATTTTTTCACTAATTCCTAAAATACTTGCAATATTTGAAGCATTATCGACAACAAAATCTCCACCAAATTTTAACATTATAATTCCTAGAATTATCTTTATAATAGAATTTATAATAGATACATTTTTTATTTCATCTATATTTTGATTAGTTGAATTTCTTTTAGCCATATAAATATTGTATATAATAAATAATACAAAAAAAATCATTAAAATTATGCCTTCAAATTGTGTTATTATTTTTTGCTGACCATTATTTGCCAATATATATAATAATGCTGTTAAAAATATTACTAGAGGTATTTCTAATCTAATAGTTTCATCTTTGAATTTTAATGGTTTTATAGCAGCACATACACCTAAAATAAAAAACAAATTAGAAATATTACTTCCTATAACATTTCCTATTGCCATATCAGAAAGATTTTTTAATGCAGAAGTTAAACTAACCATCAATTCTGGAAGCGAAGTTCCTATTGAAACAATTGTAAGACCAATTATAATTTCAGGTATATTAAATTTTTTAGCAACTTGACTAGAGCCATCAACTAAAAAATCAGCTCCTTTTATCAATAAAAAAAATCCTACAATTATAAATACAATATTATAAAACATAGTAAGTCCTCCTTTCATATTTATATGGAATATATTATAAAATATTCAATATTGAATTTATGAAAATTGATTTTTCTATTAAACCGTTATATAATTAAAAAAATTTAAAGTTTGGAGAATTAAAATGAATTATTATTATATTATTAGGCCATTAATTGGTGCAGGTATTGGATATGTTACTAACTGGATTGCTGTAAAAATGATGTTTAGGCCACTAAAACCTATTAAAATAGGAAATTTCACTCTTCCTTTTACTCCTGGAATTATTCCAAAAAATAAATCAAGACTTGCAGAATCAATTGGAATAACTGTTAGTAAAGATTTATTATCACAAGAAGATTTAGAAAAAGCACTACTTTCTAATGATATAAAAATTAAAATACAAGAAGCTTATATTAATTTTATTGAAAAAAATGATACACAAATTGATGAACAAATAAAATTATTAATAGGAGAAGAAAATTTTAATAAAATATCAAGAAATGTTAAACAAAAAATCACAAATAGTATTTATAATGCTGTTTTAGAAGCTAATTTAGGAAATATAGTAGCAGAGCAAATTGAAATTGCTTCAAAAGAAAAACTAAAAGGTTCGATTTTGGGAATTTTGGGTGGTAATTCTATTGTTTCCTCACTTACTTTAAGTATTTCTAATAAATTGAATGAATATATTAAAGATAATGGACAAGCTGTTATAGAAGAAATGGTTAATAAAGAATTAAATAAATATATGTCAAAATCAATTTCAGAAACTTTTGGTGCAAATATTGAAATGTCTTCTATGATTATGAAATTATATGAAAATATAATTTTAGAGAAAATGCCAAAATTTTTAAATACTATTAATATATCAAAAATTGTAGAAGATAAAATAAATTCAATGGATGTATTAGAACTTGAAAAACTAATTCTTACTATTATGAAAAAAGAATTAAATGCACTAGTAAATTTAGGTGCAATAATAGGATTTGTTTTAGGTCTACTTAATTTACTTTTTTAAATTAAAAGAAGTCCATTGGACTTCTTTCAATTTTTATTCTTTTTCTAACATATTCCAAAGCATTCCTTCTTTTAGCGAATTACTATCTCCACCTAAAATATCAACTAATTTATATGCAAATAATAGTGTTGTCGCTGGTCCTCGACTTGTAATTAAATTTCCATCAACAACAACTAATTCATCTACATAATTTGCATTTTCTAAAAGATTTTCAAAATTTTCTCCTGGATATGAAGTTATATATCTATCTTTTTCAATTCCTGCATTTGGTAAAACCATTGCTGGAGAAGCACATATTGCAGCAATATATTTATTTTCCATTTTATTAAATTTTTTAATTACTTCTAATACTGTTTCATTTTTAGATAAATATTCTGCTCCTGGCAAACCACCAGGACAAACTACCATATCATAATTTTCTATATCTTGATTTAATATTTTATCTGATTTAACAATTATGTTATGAGCACCTTTTACTTCTTCATTAGAAATACTAACCATATCACAATTTATTCCAGCTCTTCTTAATACATCAACTACAGTTAAAGCTTCTATTTCTTCAAAGCCCTCTGCTAGTAACACTGCTACTTTTTTCATAAAAACCTCCTTTTTATAATTTTTATTTATTATATCATTTATACAAAATTTTTAAACATATAATTACATTATTCTACAAATTTTATTGTTTTTTTACAAAAAATATTATATAGTCTAAATATAAAATATTTTAGAAAGGAGATATGATACTATATGTATCATAAAAAAATAATATGTTAAAAGAATTTAAAGAGTTTGCTACAAAAGGTAATATTATGGATTTAGCTGTTGGTGTTGTAATTGGTGGTGCTTTCCAATCAATAATTAATTCACTTGTATCAGATATTATAATGCCAGTAGTTTCAGTTATTACAGGAAAAGTTGATTTTTCAGATATGATGTTTACAGTTGGAAATGCTTCTATTAAATATGGAAATTTTATTACAGCAGTTGTTAATTTCTTAATTATAGCTTTTTCTATTTTCCTTGTTATTACATATCTTAATAAGTTTAACAAAAAAATGGAAGCTATAAGTTTAGGTCAAGTTGAAAAAATAAATAAAAAATTAGGAAAAGAAAAAAAAGAAGAACCTGCACCAGAGCCTACTGTTAAAATTTGTCCTTATTGCTTTACAGAAATAAACTATAAAGCAACTAGATGTCCTCATTGTACATCTGAACTAAAAAAAATTGAATCTAAAAATTAAAAAATTTGCAGTTTTCTGCAAATTTTTTTAATTTATTTTCTTTTTTACAACTTTAAGTCTTGCAAATTCTTCTCTTTCTCTTTCAGCAAGTTTATCTGTTATACTAATTAAGTTTCTTTCATTTTCTGGTATAATAATATTTTGAAGTGCATTTGATCTTTTTCTAACTTTTTCAATATTTTTCTTTAATCTAAGAATTGTATTTTCTAATATTGCAAGTTCTATTAATTTTTCTTGAATTTCATTAAATTTAAAAATAGCTTCATCAACTGTATTAGTAGTATTATAAAATCCATAATTTCTTTTTACTATTTCTTGATTATGAACAGCTGATGGAATTTCAGTTCCCATTAAAGTAACATTTTTTATATCTATATAATTATCAATCTTTACCCCATTTGCAATATTATATAAATTATCAATACCTATATCAATATTTGCATTTCTAATTAAACTTTTTCCAATTTCCATCATATCAAAAACTTCTTTTCTTAAGTTTTTTTCTTTATCTAAATATTTTTCAAGCTCTTTAGTTAAAATTATTTTTTTTCGTTCAAGTAATTCTTGCCCTTGTTTTGTAATTCTTAAGGAGCTTTGTAATTTCATTAAATTACTTTTAGTTGGTAAATAATTATTACTCACTTTTTCCCCTTCTTTATTCCATTTTATCTAATTCTTCTTTTGGTAATATACTCAAAATTTCTAAAGCTAAATCAAGTGTTTGAATAATTGTTCTATTTTCAAATCTACCTTGATTTATAAAACGCTTTTCAAAAGCATCACCAAATTCTAAATATTTTTTATCTGTTTCTGATAAATCAGCCTCTCCTAAAACTTTTGCTAAAGCTCTTACATCTTGAACTTTTGAATAAGATGAGAAAAGCTGGTCAGATATTTTTCTATGATCTTTTCTTGTATATTCTTCACCTATTCCATCTTTCATAAGTCTTGATAGTGAATCTAAAATATTTATTGGTGGTGTTATTCCTTTTTGGTATAACTCCCTACCTAAAACTATTTGTCCTTCTGTTATATAACCTGTTAAATCTGGTATAGGATGAGATATATCATCATTAGGCATTGTAAGTATTGGTATTTGCGTTATTGAACCTTTTTTATCTTTTAACATTCCAGCTCTTTCATATATTGATGCAAGTTCACTATACAAATATCCGGGATAACCTTTTCTACTAGGAATTTCCCCTTTTAATGTTGACACTTCTCTTAATGCTTCAGCATATGAAGTCATATCTGTTAAAATAACTAATACTTGCATATCTAATTCAAAGGCTAAATACTCTGCACATGTAAGAGCTACTTTTGGTGTTAAAATTCTTTCTATTGAGGGATCATTAGATAAATTTTGAAATGTTACAACTTTTGATAAAACACCATTTTCTTGAAAGCTTTTCTTAAAAAATTCAGCTGTTTCATATTCTGCTCCCATAAGTCCAAAAACAATTGCAAAATTAGTATCATCTTTTATATTAGCTTGTCTTATAATTTGTTCTGCTAAATCATTATGATTTATACCACTTCCAGAAAAAATTGGTAATTTTTGTCCTCTAATTAAAGTCATCAAACCATCAATAGCAGAAATTCCAGTTTCTATATAATTTCTAGGATATTTTCTAGAAATAGGATTCATTGCCAAACCATTTATATCTTTTTCTACATAATCCTTAATTTCACCCAATCCATCTATTGGTTTTCCAATACCATTAAAAACTCTACCCAATACTTGATTAGATAGTTTAATTTGTAAAGGTTTTCCATTTAATTCTGTTTTTACTCCATCAATGTTTATTCCATCTGTTCCTTCATAAACCTGTATTACTGTAACATCTTCATTTAATATAATTACATTTCCTATTCTTCTTTCACCAGATTTTAAAATAAGTTCGACTTGTTCATTATATGAAATACCATTAGGAGTTTTTAAATATACAAGTGGACCATTTATATGTTCTAAACCTAAATATTGTGTTTTCAACTTACTCTCCTTTCTGATCATTAGGTATGTTCTTTATATTCTTCTGAAATATTTTTTAATTCTTCTACAACCTTTTTATCAAATTCATCAAACTCATTTAGATTATCATTTTTAACATTAAATTTTAATTTTATATAATCTTCAAAAATACCTGTTTCTTTTATTCTAGAAATAGGAATTCCTTTTTCAATAAGTTTTAAAGATAATTCATATATTTTTAAACTAGAATTCATCATTTTATATTGTTTTTCTATTGGTACAAAAGTATCATTTTCATTCATTGCACTTTGTTGTAAGAAACCTAAACGAATAATTCTACAAACCTCTAATACTAATTTCTTACTATCTGAAAGAACATCTTGTCCAACAACTTTTGCAATTTCTTGAAGTTCATTTTCTTCCTGCAATAATTTTACTATTTTTAATCGGCTTTCTGCAAAATCTTCATTTATATGATTTTTATACCAATCTTCCAATCTATCTATATACTCACTATAACTAATTCTCCAATTAACTGCAGGATAATGCCTTGAATAAGCTAAATCTCTATCTAACCCCCAAAATACATGAACATATCTTTTTGTGTTTTGAGTTACCGGTTCAGAAAAATCTGAACCTTGTGGAGATACTGCTCCTATAATACTAACAGAACCTATTTTATCATTAAAACTTTTTGTCATTCCTGCTCTACCATATAAACCAGATAATCTTGATGGTAAATATGAAGGATAGCCTTCTTCTGCTGGCATTTCTTCCAAACGACCTGAAATTTCTCTTAATGCTTCAGCCCATCTTGAAGTAGAATCAGCCATTATTGCAACATTATATCCCATATCTCTATAATACTCAGCTATTGTAATTCCTGTATAAATAGAAGTTTCTCTGGCAGCAACTGGCATATTTGAAGTATTAGCAATTAAAATTGTTCTTTCCATTAATGGTCTTTGAGTTTTAGGATCTATTAGTTTTGGAAAATCCTCCAAAACTTCTGTCATTTCATTTCCTCTTTCACCACAGCCTATATAAACAATAATATCTGCATCAGACCATTTTGCAATTTGATGTTGAAGCATTGTTTTTCCTGTACCAAAACCTCCAGGTATCATAGCTGTTCCACCTTTTGCAATTGGAAACATTGTATCTATAACTCTTTGACCTGTAATTAAAGGAACATTTGCTGTTAATCTTTCTTTATATGGTCTTGGAGTTCTTACTGGCCATTTTTGAACCATTGTTATTTCATATTCTTTATTTCCTGATTTTACTTTAGCTATAGTTTCATTTGCTGAATAATCCCCTTCATCTGCTATATAAATTATCTCGCCTTCTATTTTATAAGGATTCATTATTCTATTAGTTATACTTTCTGTTTCTTTTACTTCACCAATTATTGAATTTAAACTAACTTTATTTGTTAAATTAACATATGGTATAAAATGCCATTTTTTCTGTGA
Source organism: uncultured Clostridia bacterium (assembly GCA_947596225.1). GTDB lineage: Bacteria > Bacillota > Clostridia > TANB77 > CAG-508 > Scatovivens. Next base: position 6,468 of record CANQEX010000008.1, read on the forward strand.
ATCTATTAAATCAATGTTTGAACCTCTGGCTAGAAAATTTCCTGATATTTCTTCTAATTTAGCAAGAGGTCTTTCAATACCATCAAATACATTTCCTATTAAGCCTGGACCTAATGTAATTGATAAAGGAGCATCTGTTCCAGAAACTTTTTCTCCTATTTTTAAACCACTAGTTTCCTCATAAACTTGTATTGTAGCAATATCTTTATTTAATTTTATAACTTCTCCTATTAAATTTTCTTGTCCAACATAAACCATATCATGCATTGCAAAATCACCTTCGCCTTTTGCTTCTACAACAGGTCCATTAATAGAATTTATAATTTTTTCCTGCAAGTTTTCCACCTCTCTGTTTCATTTGGTTTTGCAAAATCCACATTTTAATGTTAGTTTGTGGATTTTATAAACTTATATTTTTTATACATTCAGTAATATTTGTTTTTATTGTATTATCTATTGAGATCTTTTCATCTTCATTTATAACTATACAACAACCAATATTATCATTACTCATTTTTCTAACAATACAATTAAATTTATTTTCTATTTCTTGATTAAATTTACTATAATCATTCTCTGTTAAATAAATAATACTCTTACTTTTAAATTTACTTAACAAATTTTCTAAATTTGAAAATAAATATGTTCTATATTCATCACTTTGAATAAAATCTTGAAATTTACTAGTAATCTTTTTTGTTAAATTTTCTATTAATGATGATTTAAAATTATTAATTTTTACTTTTTCGCCCATCTCAAAATCAAATATATTTCTATTATATTCTCTTATTATTTTGCTTAGTTCATATTCATATTTTTTTGATAGTTCTTGCTTATAATTTTCTATTTTTTCTGAAATTATTTGTTCAGAATTTATATTATTTTCTTCTTTCAACTCTTTTAATTCTTTTCTTGCAAGTTCATAACAACTTTTCTCAATTTTATCTATTTTTTTATCAATATTATCAGCCATAATAAACCTCTTTATATTTAAGAATTAGGAATTGTTACAATTAAAGGTAAATCCTGATTATCTGAAATTTCATTAAGTTCCTTTTCTGCAATTTTATATACCTCTTCTGTAACATTTATAATACCAATATTACTATCTTTTGAAAGCTCTACTATTTTATTTTTTATTTTATCACTATCTTTAATAAAAAAACTTTCAACACCAGCTAATCTTAAACCTACTGCTATGTCTAAGCTTTTACTGATACATACCATTCTCATAAATTTTCTCCTATATTTTGTTTAATATCATTATAGCAATAATTAAACCATATATTGCAATACCTTCTGCTAAACCAGCAAATATAATTGTTTTTCCTAATAAACTTGGATTTTCACTAATTGCTCCTACTGCACTTGATGCAACAACTGCAACAGCAATACCAGATCCAATACATGCTAGTCCTGTAGCTATAGCTGCAGCAATCATTCCAATTCCATTTGCAGTATTATCTTTTTTATCTTCATTTTGTGAATTTTCAATGTTTGTTTGCATTTGACTAACTGCTCCTTGAACAGCTGTATCAACTTTTTGATCTACCATTGTTTGAACCATCTGCTCTGTTACAGCATTACTAGAATTTTTTGAAGTAGCAATACAAGTTGTAGATAAAATTCCTAAAACTACTAACATAATTAAACTTAAAACTATTCCTTTTTTCATTTCTTTTGTCTCCTTATTTTAAATTTTTTCTTTTAATGGCTTATATTCTTTTCCATCACCAGTATAAAATCTACTAAATAATTCATAGTATTCCAATCTTAAAACTTGAATTCCAACAATAAGCCCTTCTAAAACAATTACTATAATATTTCCAATTATTGAAACAATTATATTTCCTGTACCATTCATCATATTTGATAAAATGTATATTGCCATACATAAGCCTACATGGTTTATTGCAAAAGCAGAAATTCTTACAAAAGATATTGTATTACTTGCAAAAGATAATAATATTTCAACTACTTCAAAAATCTTTTCAATAAATGAACTTTTTTCTTCCGAATTTTCTTTAAATAAAACTTTTGCAAAAAAGTCTTTAAACATTATAGCTATTAATGGTACTACTATAAATATACTTAGAATACCCATTGAAACAAACATTTTTCCTTTTATTAAGAAGTATACACCACTTCCTAAAACAACAATATAAAAAATTAAACCAGCTAGTCCATTTGTTTCAAAAAATATTTTCTTTTTATCATTATTTTTTATTCCATTTCTTATATTTAAAAACATTGCAAGTATTATTAATATAACACCTATAGCAATTCCATAAATAAGCATTGTTTGTATATTTTCCATAGGTTTAATAAATATTGAAGGAATTATATCTTCTTTTCCAAAAACACTTCCATATAAAACTCCAAAAACCATTGAGGCAATTCCACCTACTTCAAAAACAGGTCCTAATGAAATTTTTTTTCTAGCCATTAATATTCCTATTAAAAATATAACTAACCCATGTCCAACATCCCCAAACATAAAACCAAATAACAAAAATGCAGTTATTGCTACAAAAGTTGTTGGATCTATTTCTGTATAATTTGGCAATCCATACATTTCTACTAAAGTTTCAAATGGTCTTACAAATTTATTATTTTTTAATTTTGTTGGTGGAACACTTGCAACTTCATCATGATTTTTAACAACATATTTTATATCTTTTTCTTTAGATAACTTTGGTAATACTTTAGCTAATTCTTTAGCCGGAATCCAACCAATTATATAAAATAAACCATTTTCATCATATGCCATAAACTTTTTTACATTATTTATTTTTATATATAAATTAATATCTTCATATAAACTTAATAATTCTTCTGTATCTCTATCTATTATTCTTGACAGCTCATTTTCTTTATTTTCAATATCAAACGATATTTCTTGAATTTTTTTCTCACAATCTTCCCAAATCTGTTTTGGATTACCACTAATTTCTTCTGGCAACCAAAATCTTTCAAATTTAAAAACATTTAAATAACTATCTGCTTTTGCGCTAATATCTTTATTTATAAAACAGAATATCCATTTGTATTTATCATCTTCACCTATTTTAATTATAAGTGCATTTAAATCTTTAAAACTATTCTCTAATTTTCCAAAGTTTTCTTTTGAAATTTTTCCATATCTAAATTTCATAAAATTTAAGTTATATAAATTATTTAAATCAATATCAAGATGTTTAATATATTGTAATAATTGAGATTTTTTCTTGTAATCTTCTAAAAGTTTTTTTCTCTCATTTATATATTCTTCAAATTCTTCTAAATTTTCTCTTATTTCTATTAATTCATTTCCTATTAATTCTAATGATTTTTTTAAGTTTTCACTTTCTGCATTTGGATTATATTTAATTTTATATTTATCAAAAATTGTCTTACATTCTTTTAATAACTCTTTTGCAGTTGAGTCATATTTAAAATTAGTTAACTTCCAACCCTTTTCAAAAACCTTTACAGCATTTTCAGTTTGCATTCCACTATCTAATAAGTAATCTGAAATAAATTGATCTATATTTTCTTCCCTTCCAGTTATACTTAAAAGTTTCATTTTTTCAACTGCCACTTTCTTTCGCCTCCTATATAATTAACCTCTTCTGTATTTCTTGTTTATCTACTTTATATCTTATTCCTTCTATAATATTTATAATATTTTTTATTTCTATATCTATTAAATTAATATTGCAAAAAACTGTACAAATATTAAAAAGTTTTGTTCTAAATAGTTTCATATATAAATCATATAAAAATTTATCTCTATCATGTTCAAGTGTTTCTTTACTTTTAAAAACTTTTCTATAAATAGTTTCATCTAATATATTTTTCATTTCTTCAAAATCACTTGAGTTTATTAATTTTTGCAACTTATCTTTGTTCAGCTTATAATTTATTGGTATAATAATTTGATTTATTTCTTCACTAGAATAATAAAAATATTGTTTTGCTCTATAAATCCAAGTGATATTTAATAAATCTATTTCTGTTCCAATCATATTCTGAAATTCTTTATTAACATTTTTAGATAATTTATAAATATTTTCAAAATAAAACTTGTCTAATTTTACTTCTATTTCGTCTAATGGAACACTGTCAATTATATCTTCATATTCTTTAAAGATTTTATAATATTCTTCACTTTTTATTAGTTCTAAAAATTCTTTTTCTTCATTTGTATGATTTATTCCATCAATAGATTTAAATATTTTATTAGTCCAATTATCTATATTCTTTAAATTGTTTTGTACATCTTCATTTGTAGTAAGATTTCTAAAAACATTTTTTACACAATTTATTTCATACTTAGCAATAAATTCCATAAGAATTCTTTTTTCATTCTTATTCAAATACTTTAATAATTTTAAAATATCAATAATAAATAAATTGTTTAATTCTTGTTCTAACTCTTTTCTATGAAGATTTTCATTTATATTTTCTAAACTTGGAAATTTACTTTTTAAAATAAAAATAGCATCTTTTAAATTTGTTTGTCTTAATAATTCTTCAAGCTCATTTTTGCTAAAATTATTTGCATACATTCCTTTCATTTTAGCATTAATAGCAGGATATTTTAGTATATTTACCATTTTCTCCTCCTACTGATTTTTTATTTTATCTATTATTTTATTAATAATATCTGCTTCTAACTCAGAATATTTTTTTCCTATATTATCAATTTCTTGTTTTGTATTTTCCTCTTCTTCAATCTTTTTTTGCTCAAGCATATTATTATATTTTTCTTTTTGCTTATTTATTTCATCTTTATATTGTAAGTCTAATACTGCTTTTTTAGTATTAAATTCAGAATCTATAAATTCTTCAAAATTATCTTTTTTCTCTTTTTCTTCTTTTATAATTGACTTAGCATTATTATCTATTTCAATTATTTTATTAATTATTTCTTCCATTGCTGTCCTCCATTTATTGATTATTAATTATTTTGTCAGCCTCTTCTTGAGATAAATACTTATACTTTACCATTTTTTTCAATACTTGCATTTGTCTTTGTTTTGCAAGTTCTGGGTTTTTAGTAGGTGAATATACTGATGGTGCATTGGGAATTCCAGCTAACAATGTACACTCATATAAATCCATATCTCCAACTTCTTTATCAAAATATCCCTTTGTAGCATCATATATACAATAATACCCATCTCCAAAATACATGGTATTTGTATATAATTCAAAAATTTCTTCTTTAGTACATTCTTTTTCATATTCAAATGCCATAAATATTTCTGCTATCTTTCTAGTTATTTCTTTTTTTTGCGTAAAATATGTATTTTTTGCAAGTTGTTGAGTTATAGTACTTCCTCCTTCTACTAAACTCATAGTTTGAATATCTTTAAAAATAGCTCTTGTAATGGAAATTACATCAATTCCATTATGTTCAAAAAATCTTCTATCTTCTACGGCTACAACTGCATTAATATAATTTTGTGGTAGTTTATTATACTCTGTATAATTTTCTTTATCATTTTTTATTTGTTCTATTTTTTCTTTTATACTAGTTTCTGTTATTGCTTCTTTATATAAAGAATAACCTTTATATGTAAAAATTCCACCAATAACAAGTATAATTAAAGCAATAACTATAAGTACTTTTATTATAAATTTTTTCATATTTTTTCCTTTTTTTTTTTACTAATATTATTCTATCACTAATGTTTTTTTTTTCAATAAAATTAATAATTTTTTTATATTATAAATTTTTACATAAAAAAGGAGCTTTTTTAAAAGCCCCTTTGAAAATATTTTACGCATACTGCATTTTTTTCATTTCTTCATGTCTCTTTATTTTTGCTGTTGTTGTTTTTATAAATTCATCTTTAGTTGCAATCAGATTTTTAATATACTTATAAGTAGGTAATGTTTTATTTATTTCTTTAATCTTTTCCCAAATTATATTTGTAATTACTTTTTCATCAGCATCCGGATAATTTTCTTTAAAATATTCTTCGTTATATTGAACTTTAACTGATACAACTAAATCATCCTCTTTTGGCATACCAAATACCATTGATTCTTTTACAAGTGGTAATCTATTAACTAACATCTCTAATTCTTCTGGATAAATATTTTTTCCATTTTTTAATACTATTACATTTTTCTTTCTACCTGTAATAAATATATAACCTTCTCTATCTATATAAGCTAAATCTCCTGTTAAAAGCCAACCATCTTCTGTAAACACTTCTTTAGTAGCTTCCTCGTCTTCATAATATCCAAGCATCATATTTGGTCCTTTAAAAGCCAATTCTCCAATTCCAAATTCATTTTTATCTATTATTTTAACTTCTATATCCTTTAATGGAAATCCTATTGAACCTTTTTTTCCATATTTTGGATTTTCTGCAGCAACAACTGGTGCTCCTTCTGTTAAACCATATCCTTGTATTATTTTTATTCCTAATTCATTAAAATCGCTCCATACATTTTTATCAATTCCAGCAGCTCCACTTATTATAACTCTTAATTTTCCTCCTAATTGATCTATTATTGATTTAAAAACTTTTCTTTTTAAGAATGGTACTACATTTGTAAGCTTTTTAGCTATATTTACCATTTTAGTTTTTCCTTGCTTTTCAATTTCTTTAACTATTTTTTTATACATTGATTCTATTAATGCTGGAACACCTATAAATACAGATACTCCATATTCTTTTAAATTTTGTGCTATATATCTTAAACCATCTGGAAATGCAGACGCTGTACCATTACTTAAAACAAATAAAATTCCTGTAGAACCAAATGTATGATGAAATGGTAAAAATGCTAAATTAACATCTGTAGGTCTAATATCTTCTACCCTACGCATTGCACATATATTTGAAGCTATATTTTTTTGTGAAAGCATTACAATTTTTGAAGTAGAACTAGTTCCTGAAGTAAAACATAAAATACTCATTTTTTCAGAATCTATTTTTGCATTATCAAATTCTAAATTTCCACTTTCACGTATTTGTTTTCCTTTTTCTTTAATTTTATAAAAAGAATCATAACTACTGTTTTCATCCATACATATATATTTACTTATTTTTACTTTTCCATTTTCTTTTATATTAGATATTGTATCAGCAATTGCATTATCAAATATAATTACATCTGGCTTACTTCTAATAATACTATTTTCTATTTCTATTTCTGTTAAGCCTTTATCAAGTGGAACTGCAATCATATTTCCTAACAATGTAGCTATATAACTTACAACCCATTCATATCTATTTTTAGAAATAATTGCTATTCTTTTATTCTGCAAACCTAAATCATAAAGTCCAGCTCCAAAATTATTAACATCATCAAAAAGTTGTTTAAAACTTATATTTGTATAATTTATTTCATTATTAATTTTATTTTTTATTATAAAAGCTGTATTATCAGAATATTTTTTTACTGTATCATACATAATTTCTTTTATATTGTTAAAATCTGGATAATCAAATAAGTAGTCTTTACTTTTATTTTTCATTTTTATTACCTCTTTATCTAATATTTAAAACTATTATATATTATATTTGAATTTAAGTCAATTATTTTTGAATATTACCATAAATTGGCAATTACTCTACATAGAATTTTTTATTAATAAAAAAACTTATTTAATATATAACATATTAAATAAGTTTCAATCTATTTTTTTACTTTTTTATTTAAGTCAGCAATTTGCGATGCAATATATTTACTACCATTCGAACCAATTGCCATAAATAAAGCTGTATCACTAAATAATTCATCATCATTTGAATTTCTTAAGCTATATTTTTTTCCAATTGCAATAATAGTATTATATACTGAATCATATAAATCACTAAAAAAGTTTAATGTTTCTTCTATAGAAGTTCTTTTTACTCTAATTTCAATTAAATCCTTAATATCTGAAATTGGTAATGCTTGTTTTAAACTGCAAATTATTATTAAATATGCTATATGCTCTCTAGAATATTTTTTCTTTACTGGTGCTGGCATAATTCCTAATTTAACATAATTATTAATCATTGAATTTGTTATAATTTTTGTATCTTCATCAGTTTTATGAAAATATAAATATTTTTCCATTAAAGCAATAACTTGATCCATATATAAATCTATTTCAGGTAGTTCTTCCCAATATGGTAATTTATGTTTTACTATTTTAAAATAATCCTCAAATTTTGGTTCTTTTTTTTCCACAATATAACCTTCTTTACTTTTAATATGTTATATAATACCATATTTTATATTATATTTCAAGTTAAGGATTTTAAATATCTTCTTCATTTATGTGTTTTTTTAATTCATCTCTTGCTCTTTTAAGTCTTGTTCTTACATTTGCTTCACTGATATGAAGAGTTTTAGCAATTTCAGAAGTTTTTAAATGATTTATATAATATAATTCAATTACTACTTTATATTTATCTTTTAGAGTTCGTGTTACATAATATAAGTTATCGCCTTCTTCCTCATAAACTATTAAATTCAAATCCTCATTTAATGGAATATTTTTTATTTTTCTTGAAGATTTAAGTTCATTACAACAAATATTAATAGTTACTCTAATTATTCAGCTTTTTTCATGAACTTCATCTTGAAAAACTTTTCCTAATTTTAATTCATTTATATATTTAATAAAAACATCTTGAACAATATCTTCTGCATCATATTTATTTCTTAAATATCTCAATGCAATTTTATATATCATATTTCCATATTTACTAATAACATAATTCGAATTCAATTTATCTTCCATATTTTTCTACAACTTATAATAAGTATTGCTCCTTCTTTATATTTTATTTATCTATTGACCTTATTATATTATTACAAAAAAAATTAAATAAATTTTGTATTCAAATTAACACAAATATAATACATTTTTTGACAAAAAACTACAAATAGCTCAAATTTAAATCATATTAAAATCTAAATTTGAGCTATTTCCCGCTATATTAGTGAATTATATTTGCTAAAAAGCCAAATGATACAAGCATCATAATAATACTTGCTAAAAATATTCCAACAAGAACTGCTAAAAATGTTTTCTTTCTATCCATCTCTAAAACAGATGCAATTAAACTTCCTGTCCATGCACCTGTACCTGGTAATGGAATACCTACAAATAATACTACTCCTAAATATCCGAATTTTTCAATTTGACCTTTATGTTTTTCTACTTTTTCATCTAACCATTTAGCTATTTTATTAAAAAAAGTTATTTTACTTTTTCTCATTAAATTTAGTATTTTAGTAATTAACAATAAAATAAATGGTACTGGCAAAACATTTCCTATAATACTTATTATATAACTTGAAACTGGATTTAAACCAATTAAAGCTGCTGCAATTAACCCTCCTCTTAATTCAAGTATTGGCATTAAAGATATAACAAAAACTAATATTTCTTTTCCATAAGCAATAGAAGTTATACCACCAAAAGCTCCAACAATTAATCCTACTAACTTTTCACTCATCTTAGTTAAATACTCCCTTCTTATATATCTAATTTTAATATTTTCTCAGCTGTAATCTCTCCTACATATTCTTCAGGGAATACAACCTCATCTATATTTAATTTTTGTAAAATATCTTTATGCAATTTATTACCAGCTTTTGCTATTATATATTTTACACCAGATTCTTGTAATATCATACATGATAATATACTTGCTGAAATATTTTCTCCAAAACAAACTACTCCTACATCAAAATCTTTTATAGGTAAATGTTTCCAAGATTCTTCAGAAGTTACATCTATACAAACAGCTTTTGTTACATATTGATCTACTTTTTCTACAACATGAATATCACTATCAACTGCTAATACTTCTACTCCTTCATTAGATAATTTTTTGGCAATACTCATTCCATATTTTCCAAGTCCAACTATTACACATTGTTTTTTCATTATTCTATTCTCCTATTCTTATAAAATTACAATTTCTTCAGGATATTGTATAAACTTACTCTTTTCATTATTCCTTGTAAAAGCTAATATCATTGATAATGGTCCTACTCTACCAATAAACATAAGTGCCATTAAAATTATATCTCCTGCAACAGGTTGATTTTGAAGAATTGTTAATCCTGTAGTGGTTATAGCAGAAACACTATCAAACACTATATCTAACAAATTTTCATCAGAATAATATGAAAATACCATTGTTGAAATAAATAATATAATTAAAAATAGCATGAAAATTGTAAATGCTTTTCTTACTAAACTATTAGGTATTTTTCTCCAAAACATTATTGTTTCATCATTTCCTTTTAATGTTGATACCATAGTTGATAATATTATTGCAATGGAAACGATTCTAACTCCTCCCGCTGTAGATGCTGGTGAACCACCTATTATCATAAGTACAATTAAAATTACTTTACTTATAGTAGAAAACTCTTGTAAATTAGCTATTGAAAATCCTGTTGATCTACTTGTAGCTGACATAAATAAACAATTTAATAATGATATATTTGGTTCTAGGAATTTTAATAAAAATACTGGAACTATTATAACAAATATTGAATAAGTTAATATTATTTTAGATTGCAATTTCAACTTTTTAAAATTTTTAAATTTATTTATATACAAATCTTGTAAAGCAAAAATTCCAATACTTCCTAATATCATTAATATTATTAAAATAACTTGTAAATATATATCATTTTTATATTGCAACAAACTATTTCCACTAGTTAAATCAAATCCTGTATTAGAAAAAGCAGAAATTGTATAAAAAATACTATACCATATTCCTTTTAATACTCCTAAATCAGGTATAAATTTAACACATAAAAATATTACTCCTATAATTTGTACCTTCATAATTAAATTAATAATAAAAACACTATATTCCTTTATTGCACTATAACTATCGCCACTAATATTATCATTTATCATAATAATATCTGACATTTTCATTTTTTTACCCATTATAGTCCATACATATGCTATAAATATTACAAATCCTAGTGCACCTATCTCCATAGAAATAGCTAAAACTAATTGACCTAAAAAATTAAATTGATTATATATATTAACTTTTAGCAAGCCTGTACATGTAACACCCGATATAGCAGTGTATAATGCATCTTTAAAGGATATTGCTTTATTATTTGTAATAGGCAAATATAATAATATTGCTGATATTAAAATAATAAAAGCAAAACCAAATAAAGGAACTAAATAACTCTTTTTTTTGCTTATCATTTATTTATTCACTTTCCTTTTCTTCATGTATTATATACATATTTTATATAAATTGTAAATAATTTATATAAAAAAATCTCTTAGCTATAAGCTAAGAGATTTTTATAATTTTTAAAATCTTCTTTTATTTACTATATATGTACTTCCTAGAACTGATTTGGCTTGATGTTTTATCTGACTTGCTATTTCACCAATTTCCAAAGTTGTTTTATATATTCTAGAATCAACTTCTAATACAGCAATAGATATTGTTGTTAAAGGAAATTGTTCTATTATACCTCTTCTATTTGCAACTTCTACATATCCTCTTTCTATATCTACTTCATTATAGAAATCAACCACGTATTTATCAAATTCTGCTATTATATTTTTACATACCTTATCATAATCAGTTTGTCCTGTAATTACAACAAAATCATCTCCACCAATATGTCCTATAAAATTATCACTATTCTCAATTTGATGTATATGTTTTGAAATTGTTCTTGCTGTAAATTTTATTATTTCATCACCATTAGCAAATCCATAAACATCATTGTATGCTTTAAAATTGTCTAAATCAAAATATAATATTGCAAATTTTTCTTTATTTAATAATCTTTTTTTCATTTCTGTTTGAATTTGAACATTACCTGGTAAACCTGTTAAAGGACTAATTCTTCTATTCTTTGCAAGTAATCCTACAACATTTTTTATTGTGTAATAGAAATATTCATCATCTATTGGCTTTTTTATATAGTATTCTACATCTGTTCTTAATACATCAACAGTATGTTTTTTTTCTCTATTTGAACTTACCACAATTATTGGTGTAATACTATTATCTTCGTTATATCTTATACTTTTGCAAAATTCAACTATATTTATATCTGTATTATCTTCATCAATTATTATTAGAGAAGGTATATTTCTTAGAGCGACTTCAAGTTCAGAGGTTTTTATAGCTTTAAATTTATAATCATCTACTTCTCTTTTAAAAATTTCAGATAGTTTCAAATTTAATTCATTTTTATTGTCTATTATATATATATCGTGAACCATATATTTCCCCTCTATTTTAACGTGTAATTTTCTCTTCTACTTCTTTTTTAGCATCATTTAAATCAGTTACTACTATTTTTATTGTATTTTCACCTTCTTCTAGTGGAATTTCATCGATTGAAGTTTCTTTCATATTTTCTTCTAGCAAAGTTACAATATAGTCCATACCATTTACATTTAATTTTAATTCTTTTATTCCAGCTTCTGTTTTTATTTTTGCAACAGCTACTTCTGGTTTGTCTGCTGATTTTTCTATTGAAACATCTATCTGTGCTTCATCTTGTTTAATTTCTTCTTCAGCTTCTGTTTTTGTATTATCTACACTAACTGCTTTTACTTTTATTGTATTAGTTCCTTCAACAAGATAATCTTCTGTTACTTGTATTGTAACTTCTTTAGAATCATCAGGATTTATATTATCTACAACATAATCTTTACCATTTATTGTTAAAGTAATTTCTTTTATTCCATTTTCATGTTTACAAACAACTTCTGCTGATTTTTTATCTGCTGCAATAGTTATTAATACCTCAGGTTTTGTAACACCTGTAAAAGAAGCTTCTTCGTGTGTTGTATTACTATTTTTATCAACTGCTATAACATATAAATCATTTTGACCTTTTAAAACATCTATTTCAAATTCTATTTTTCCTTTATTATCAGATACATCAACTCTTTCTTCTTCACCATCATTCCATCTATAAGTAACATAGTCTATTGCTGTTTCATCTTCTGCAGATATTTTTATTTTTGCTTCAGTAGTAGGTGTTACTGTAATTACAGGAGCAACTTTGTCTTCTCCATTTTGTGATGTTATTTCTTTTTCAAAAGTTGTTTCATATCCATCTACATCAATTACTTTTACAAGTAAATTATGTGTTCCTACAAGAAGTGTTACATCTGCTTCCATAGATGATTCGCCATTTCCTTTTATACTACTTTCTCTTCCTGAATCCCAACTATATGCTATTTTTTCAATAGCTTTATCGTGACTTACTTTTATTTTTGCTGTAGTTTCTTCTTGTTCAAGAGTTATTTTTGCTTCAGTATGGTTTTGAGATGCATTAGCATTATTCTTATTATTTTTATACATACCATATGCTCCACCTATAAGTAAACATATAGCAAAAATTGCAAGTATTATAGAAAAAACAGTAACTACTTTACTTGATTTTGCTTTTCCATTTCCAGAATTTTTATTTGGATTATAATCTAATATTTGATTCATTTGTGCATCTCCTCAATAATCTTTTTTATTTCAAGTTAAATTATATCATATTGATTTTTTGTTGTAAACACAAAAAATTACCTTTTTATACAAATTTTATATATAAAAAAATAGACTTTGCAACCAAAGCCTATTTTTTATATTACTTATAATACATATTTCTTAATTAAAATAATTCCTGTAGCCATTATTACAAGTACTGTAGTTGTTAAAGTTATATATGTTGGTACTGTACCTGTTGATATTGTTACTACTACTGGAGCATTATCTATATCATCTTCATCAAGAACTCTGTTATTTGGAGTCGAATCAATGTCTGGTGTATCACTATCATTTCTATCATCACTAATTTCTGCTACATTTATTTTTGTACCAAAGTTGTTTTCTCCATTAATCCATTTTAATACTATTTGAACAGATGCTGATTGACCTGGCTCTAATCTAGTATTAGATAATGCATTTGTTGTAACTACATTAGAAGAAACTTGTGTCCATTGTTTATTTTCTTCAGGTAAAAATTCTAATCCTTCTGGGATATAATCAGTAATTTCATCTGCATATCCAGCAATTTCACCTTCATTTGTAATAGTTATATTATAAACAAATTTTATAATAGTTGAATCTATTCTTTTTCTATGAACTTCAACTTTTTGTAATCCATCTGTACTAGAAACAGATATTTCTCTAGTTGCTCCATTTTCTGTTACTATTATTTTAACTAAATCTTTTTGTAAATTTAAATCAAAGTATTTAACATATACATTTTCATCATCTATATCATCTTCATTTTCTTTATCATTTCCTGGAGTTGAATCAACATCTTCAACTGGGTTTCCATTTTCATCTTCATCATCTGTTATTTCTGCTATATTTTTTATAATTCTTTCTTGATTATCAACTTCACTTTCAACAACTTTAAAAGCTATTTGAAGATCTCTATAGTCTGGATTTGCATTTTCAGGATCATTACTTATTTCTGCATTTGCATCAAACGCTTTAAGTAAATTATCTTCATTTCTTGCTTCAGATTTTTCTTTTGATAAATAATCTGTTTTTACTTTTACAGCTTGTTTTAAATCTGTTGTTTCATTTCCATTACTATCATATAATTTCCAATCATATTTTTTATTTATTTCATTATCTAATAAAAATTCTAATCCTTTTGGTAAATTATCTGATACTTCTTTAGCATATCCTGAAATATTACCTTCATTATAAACTCTTATTGTATATGTTATTATATTTCCATTTTCAACTTTTAAAGGATCCTTTGCACCAGCTTTTGCAGAAAATTGAATATTTCCTTCAGAATCAACTACAACTGATGGTTCTCTATCAGTAATATCTTGATCTTCAACTTTTGAAATAAATTTTTTCAAACTTAAATCAAATTCTTTTGGTTCAGTAGTTAAATCTTCATAATCATCATCATCTTGATCTTGATTATCTCCTGGATATTTATCTGGGTCTACTGAGTCTGGCTCAGAATCTATATCTGTTATATCTTTTTTATTTTCATCAGAATCTTTTGTTACTTCTGCAATATTTCTAAAATTACTATTAGTAATAGTATCTGCTAATACTATACATGTTATTTGAATATCTTTATAATCTAATTCTTCTCCTGTTTTCTTGTCAAAGCCTTTAAGTAAATTCTTGTTGTCTACTTCTGATGACTTTAATTTTGTTGAAGTAATCTTTGTTGGTCCTACTACTACATCTACTTCATCTAAATTTTTTATACCATTAAAATCATCTACTGATAAGTTATTTTTTCCACCCTCTATTGTACTTAGTTTTACAGTTTCTGCATCTTCTGATATTAACCAGTAATTATCCAAATTTGTAGTATAATCTACTAAAAATCCTAAACCTTGTGGTATGTAATCAGCTACTTCCTCAGCATATCCATCTAGTTCACCTTCGTTATAAACTCTTATTGTATATGTTACTATATCACCTTTTTCTACAACAACTGGTGTTTTTCTAGTTGTATATGTTGCATCTGTTCCTCCATTCTTTAAGTTTGTTACATCTACTTTTGGTTCTCTGCTAGGATTTGGAGCTGTTTTATTTACTCTTGTTATAAATTTCTTTAAACTTAAATCAAATGGCTTTCCTTTAACTTCTACTTTTTCAAAGTCATCATCATCTTCTCTACCTTTATAGTAATAATCTTCATCTGATAAGTCTTTTGAATTATTAGTATTATCTCCCTTATAATCTGATGCGTCATAATCATTTTCAACATAATCATTATTTCCTGGAATAGAATCTCTATCATCTACTCCATCTTCTTTTATTTCAGCTACATTAGTTAATACAGAAGATACTAAAGCATCATCTGCTATTTTACATTCTATTTGTACATAATCACTATGTAATGTTTCATCATTTTCTTTATCAAATTTTTGTATTAGATGATCTGATAAATAGTTACTTAAATAAACATTTCTTTTTTCACCTTCTGTAACTAACTGCCATCCATATGTTCTATTTATTTCACTTTCTTCATCATATTCTAAACCTTTTGGTAAGGCATCAACAATTACTGTTCCTTCTGCATCTACATCAGATTCATTATATACTCTTATTTCATATACTACTTTATCTCCTATTGATACCTTTACTGGATCTTTAGCATGTTTATATTCTGCAGTTTCACTTGTTCCTTCTTTTAATCCTGTAACATCAACTACTGGTTGTCTGTTTACAGTTTCATTATTAACTTTTACTATATATTTTCTTAAAGCTAAATCTGCTTCAGGTCTATCTTCTACTGGATATCCTTTATCTACTTTATGAGGTGTTTTTTCTCTAGTTAGTAATGTTACTGGTTGATATACGTCACCTTCTTCACCACCTGTTTTAATCCAAAGTGATGCTTCTGTTTCATAACTTGCATATGAAATTTCTAAAGTTACATTTGTTATAGTTTTATTTGATTCAGGTAGGTATATATAATATTGTTGATCAAAAATTTCATCTATATTTTTATTTGTAAAATCTTCTTCACCTTCAATATATATTTTATAATCTTGTTTAGATATTTCACTATTGTTTTGATCTAATAATTTTATAGAATACTCTGTAGGAGTAGCTGTTCCTTTATTAACTTTAAATGGACCTACTACATAATATCCTTCTCTTTCAATAGGATTTCCTTGTACTGTTTCTCCCATTGTTGGATAAGTAACATTATTATTAACTCCCGCTTTGGCTGAATTTACTAAATATTTAAATAAGTAATCTGCCATTTGTTGTCTTTCTTCATACCCTAAATCATTATAAGATTGATCTTGATTTGGTTTTTCTAAAGTTGTTAGTCTTACTGCTGGTAATTGTTCTACATTATATTTACTTGTATCATTATTTGTAAAATACCAAATTGCATATTGTTGAACAACATCTATATCATCATCTGTTAAAAATGCTTTTACAGTTTCTAAATCTCCATCATAACCAGCAAAGGCTTTTGTTAAATAATCATCTTTTTGTTCTGGTGATTGTTTACTTAAATACATATTATCAACTAACCACATTAAAGCTCTATAGTTTGAAGTCCATTTGCTTTCATCTTGCGAATATTCAGCACTTAAATGTAATGCTTTTACATTTGCATTTGTAGGATCTTTTAAATCAGCAACTTTTGAGTATTGTAAACTATCTTGCCCTACATTAGTTACACCAGGAAATTGTTTTTCAGCATTTAAACAATAAAACATATTTGAATATTCATAATCATCTTTTACAATTATTTTGTAAACTTTTGTTTCTCCTACTGTATAACCATGTGGCTTGGTATCATAAAATTGTTCTTGATCTTCAGTCAATGTTCCACTAGACTCTTCTCCACCTTGGTGCATACGTTGAATTTGTAATTCTGCTGTAGTATCATCTTGAGTTAATGCCACAGCAAGCACTGTTGATGTGTAAGGCATTATTAATACTAATATACACATCAATATAAGAATAATTTTTGAAACTTTTTTTCCAATCATAAAATTCTACCTTCCTTAATATTTTTAAATATTTTTACATAGATACAATATTATATAATATATTTTAACTCTAATATTTTTTATGTCAATAATATTTAATATTGTAATATTCACATTTCCCTAGAGTAATCAATTATACATAGTTCATATCAATTATATTACATTTTTATCACAAAATCAATAGATTTATGTAAATTTTATTGCTTTTTATTAGTATTTTAAGCTTTTTATAAAAATTATTATCCTTTTTATTAGAATATATATTTTTATCTTACATACACTTTTAAAAGAAATATTATGGAAGGAATATATATAATGAAAAGAATAATTATATTTTTTTGTTTAACTATATTATTTACAAATATTACTTATGCTGATGATTTATTAGATTTTGAAGAAATAAATGAATATAATTTTCAAGAAACTTCATCTAATTCTAGTAATGAGCCTGTAACAAATTCTAAAAATATTGTTGTTATTGATAGAAAAACTTTAAATATTCTTTATGAAAAAAATGCTTATAATAAAGTTCCAATGGCATCAACTACAAAAATTATGACATGTATTATTGCTTTAGAAAATTCTAAAACAAATGAAATTGTCACTGTATCATCAAAAGCTGCTTCTGTAACTGGTTCTACCCTTGGCTTAATAACAGATATGAAAATTTCTATGGGAGATTTACTTTATGGTTTAATGTTACGTTCTGGAAACGATTGTGCAGTTGCTATAGCAGAACATATTAGTGGCTCTATTGAAAATTTTTCTATATTAATGAACAAAAAAGCAAAAGAATTAGGTTTAACTAATACTAATTTTGTAACACCTCATGGATTAGATGATTCAAATCATTATACAACTGCATATGAATTGGCATTATTAACAAACTATGCTCTAAAAAATGATACATTTAGACAAATAGTTGGAACAAAAGCTACTAATATTTTATTCAATGGATACACTAGAACAATTTCAAACACTAATGAATTATTAGGAAATTTAAATGGTGTTTATGGAGTAAAAACAGGTTTTACTTTTGAAGCTGGACGTTGTCTAGTTTCTGCTTGTAAAAGAAATGATTTAGATATAATTGTTGTAGTTTTAGGAGCAGATACTAAAAAATATAGAACTCAAGATAGTTCAAATTTAATTAATTATGTTTTCAATACATATAAATATGTAGATATTTCATCAACTATAAATAAAGCTTTTTCGGATTATATTTCCTATTTTGAAAATAATTATTATTTAGAAAAAACTACTACTTCTCCTATTTTAAAACTTGAAAATTTAGATAATTATTTATTTCCACTTTCAAATGATATTAATTTAAAAACTAAAATATATATTAATAATAAATTTAATTATAATATGAAAGAAGGCTCAAAAGTTGGAACTTTATACTTATATAATAAAGATAATTTATTATGTAGTAACAATATTATTATTGAAAATAAATTGATAAGAAATGATTGGAAATATTATTTTATAAAAATACTTAAAGATTTTAATTATATATTATAAAGACAAAATAAAAAAAGTGTGCTATAATGAATTTTGAAAAATTTTCATTATAGGAGGTCTTCCTTGAATATAGTAATTAATTTAATAAAAATGGTAGGTGGATTAGTTTTACTGATATATGGAATGGGTATATTAAGTACAAATCTAAAAAAACTTGCTGGTGAAAAATTAAAATACATACTAAAAAAAGCTACAAATAACGTTTTTAAAGGAATTATAACTGGAATTATAATTACAGTTGCAGTACAAAGTTCTGCTATTGTAACTGTAATGGTTGTTGGATTTGTTAATGCAGAAATATTAAAATTAAGAAATGCAATACCAATAATTATGGGAGCCAATATAGGTACAACAATAACCGCACAAATACTAAGACTTGCTAGTTTAGAAGGAAATGGTATATTTACTTTATTAAGTCCTACAGTATTAGCTTCAATATTTTTAATAATAGGTTTTATTTTATTAGAAATTAAGAAAAAACAAAAATTAAAAGATATTGGAGAATTATTAATAGGAATTGGTTTGCTTTTCACTGGTCTAACAACTATGGTAAGTATGGCAAGTGGTTTTAGCGATATTCCAATATTTACTCAAATATTAAGTAAATTATCAAATCCATTACTTGGTATTTTAGCTGGAGCTATTATTACAGCAATAGTTCAAAGTTCTGCTGCAACTGTTGGAATTTTACAAGCAATATCTCAATCAGGTATTATTACATATGCAAGTACTATACCAGTAATACTTGGTCAAAATATTGGTACTTGTTTTACTTCAATATTATCTAGTATCGGTGCATCAAAAAATGCAAAAAGAGTTGCTGCTGTACATTTATTCTTTAATCTTATTGGATCTATAATATTTATGATAGTAATTTATACATACCAATCTCTTGTAGGTTTTAGTTTTTGGAATAATTCAATTGATATGGGTGGAATAGCAAATTTCCATTTAATTTTTAATGTTGTATGTACTATTTTACTTTTGCCTTGTACAAAACTACTTGAAAAACTTGCAACTTTAGCAGTAAGAGATACTAAAATCGATGAAAGTGATGAAGATTCTAGTGAATATCTATCAATATTAAATTCATTAGATGAAAGAATAATAAACATCCCTAGTGTAGCAATTTCTAATATTTTAGAAGTTATATCAAAAATGGCTGAATTAACTCAAAAAAATTTCAAAAAATCTATAAAATTATTAAATAACTTTGATACAAAAAAATTAGAACATATGAAAGAAAGAGAAGATATTATTGACAAAATGGATATTGCTATTGCAAACTTTTTAGTAAAAATAGGTAATCTCGAACTTACAGAACAAGAAAATAAATCAGTTACAACTTTATTAAAAATTGAATCAGAATTTGAAAAAATAGGTGACTATACTTATGCATTATCAAAATTGATTGAAGATATGAATAATAAAAATATTAAATTTTCAGAAACCGCAAACAATGAATTATATTTAATTTATTCTATTGTAGAAGATATTTTAAATAATACCTCAAATGTTTTAGAAAAAGATCCTTCAAATATTATAATTGATGTACAAGCTCTAAAAGAAATATCTGAAATGTATAGAGAAAAATTTAAAAAACAACATATTGAAAGATTAAAAAATGGAAAATGTTCTGTTGATACAGGAATATCTTTCATTGAAATACTTTCAGCTTATGAAAAAATTGTAGATCACTGCTTAAATATTTCAATAGAATTTTCTAATTATAAATCTAACCAACAGTATATTACAAAACATGAATATCTTAATAATTTATATTTAGAACATGGTGAAGATTTAAAATCAAAACTTAATACTTTCTCACATAAATATGAAGCATTAGTTGATGATAATAAAGTTAAAATATAATGTTTAAAGTCAAAAAAACTGGATATAATCTCCTTAGCTTATTTCTAAGGAGGTTTTTTATGAAAAATTTTATATTTAAAAATAAACTTGTAATAATACTTAGTTTCATAATTCTTGTATTAATTGTGAGTCTTTTTGCAACATGTTTTGGTATGGAAGAATACACTCCAACCGAATATTCTTTAGGAATTGTTAATACAGATTATTTAAATATGCGTACTGGAGCTGGAATTAATTTTAATTCTATAACACTTTTAAACAAAAACGAGTATGTAAGAATTTTTGGAAAAATAAATGAATGGTATATTGTTCAAAATGAAAAAAATCAAATAGGTGCTGTTAACACCAAATATATAACTCCTGCTCAAGAAGAAAAAACTGCTACAACAAATACAGAAATTATTGAAGATACAAATACAAATTTAACTACTAATGAATTAGAACTTTTATCATTAATTAATAATGAAAGAGGTAAAAATAATTTACCTAATTTAGAAGTAGACGAAAAATTACAAAATGTAGCTAGATTAAAAGCAACAGACTTAGCTGAAAACAGCTACTTTTCTCATATTTCACCAACCTATGGAACACCTTTTGATATGTTAAAAACAAACCAAATTTCTTATAAAACAGCTAGTGAAAACATAGCTGGAAATTCTAGTATAAAAGGAGCGTTTGAAAGTTGGATGAATTCAGATTCACATAAAAAGAATATTTTAAGCACTAATTATAATTATACCGGAATTGCTGTTGTAGATAGTATTGCTTATGGTAAAATAATTGTGCAATTTTTTATAGGAAAATAAAAAATGGAACAATTTTCTTTTCGAACTTTTAAAAGTTCGAAAAGAAAATAGCCCCATTTTTATCTATTAATTTAAAATTTTCTTTTTCTTGCAGCCTCTGATTTTTTCTTTCTTTTTACACTAGGTTTCTCATAATGTTCTCTTTTTCTTACTTCTTGTAATACCCCGTTTCTAGCACATTGTCTTTTAAATCTTTTAAGTGCTTCTTCTAAATTGCCGTTTACTTTAACCTCTGACATTATTTTTTCCCCTCCTTCCGAAGCTCAAAAAACATCTTGTGGGATTGATTTTTTTATGTAATTAATCCTCTTGACTCGCTTAACTGTTTATTATTATACATTAAGACTAAGTTATTTGTCAATACTTAATTTACTTCAAATAATTCACCTACTGATATTTCTTTATGAATTCTTTTTATTGCTTCTGCAAAAAGTTCTGAAATAGAAACAACACTTATTTTATCTATATTTTTCTCTTTTGTAAGTGGAATTGTATTAGTCATAACTAATTCCTTTATTTCAGAATTTTTTATTCTTTCTATAGCAGGACCAGATAATACTCCATGTGTACAACCTACATATATATCTTTTGCGCCAAATTTTTTAATAACATTTACTGTTTCCATTATTGAACCTGCTGTATCAACTTCATCATCAAAAATAAGAGCATTTTTTCCTTTTATTTCACCTATTACACTACTTGAAATAGCTCTATCATCATTTCCTTCTCTTCTTTTATCTACTAAAGCTATTGGACATTTAAAGTGTTCTGCATATTTATATGCTTTTTTAGAACTTCCAGCATCTGTAGCAACAACAACTTTATTATCAATTCCTTTTAAATCAAAATATTTTTCTAATATTGATTCTGCTGTTAAAACATCACAGTTTATATTAAAATATGCTTGTATTGATTTATTATGCAAATCACATGTAAGAATTCTATTTGCACCTGCAGCTTCTAAGAGTTGAGCAAATAATTTTGCTGTAACAGGTATTCTTGGTTGATCTTTTTTATCAGATCTTGAATACATATAATATGGTATTACTACAGTTATTCTCTTAGCTGATGCTCTTTTAACTGCATCTATTGTAATTAGTAATTCCATTATTCTTTCATTCACTGGTGGTTGTGTAGATTGAATTAAAAAAACATCTTTATCTCTAACAGTTTCCAAAATCTGTACAAAATTGTTATCATTTTTAAATTTCGTTCTATTAATTTTTCCCTTTTGAATTTTTAAGTAACTACATATTTCATCAGTAAACTTCTCAGAAGTTTCACTACATGCAAATATTTTTAAATTATCCATTTTTTTACCTCTTTCTTTTATACATTACTTTTTTCCTTATTAATTCCTTCTGCTGCAATTTTTTCTTCTACTTCTCTTATTTCAAAACTTTGTTTAATAGGAACTACTTCATCATCTACTGAAACTGCTATATTAGTATTTTCTTCATTTACTTCATTTGAATCTTTATCATCAAATTCCTTAAAGAACATAACTTTTGGTTTCTTTTCATATCTATATTCATCACCAAATTTTAACTGAACTACTTCTCCACATTTTAATGAAGCTTGAACATCTATTTTTTTCTGATTTGTAGAACCTCTAAATTTTAAATTAACCATTGTTTTTTCTTCAACAAATTCACCATCAACCATTATATCAATATTTTTTAGGAAATTTCTTGTATATGAATATTTTTTAAACATATCACCTAAAACATCTTTTTCAAAATCATAACCTGTATAGCACCATATCGTTTTATTTGGATATTTTTCTTTAACTTTTTGAACAAGTTTTACTAAACTTTGTTGATTAACAGGTTCTAGTGGTTCTCCTCCTAAAATAGATAATCCAGCTATATAATCATGATTCATCAAATCAATTATATAATCTATTGTTGAGTCCTCAAATTTTTTTCCATAATTAAAATCCCATGCTTCTTTATTATGGCATCCTTTACAGTGGAAATGACATCCACTAACATATATTGAAACTCTAACTCCAGTTCCATCTTGTATATCTATTGTTTTTATATCTGCATAATTCATAATTTAAACCTCTTAATTTAGATAAATTAAGCCGTTTGAATTATAATTAAAAATTTAATAATATCAAACGGCTCCTTTGTATATTTTTAAAATTAAATGTGAAGTACTCTTGCTTTTATTTCTTTAGTTTTTCCTACATTCCAGAAGTTTTCTCCTAAGTAACCACATGTTCTTCTTGTAACATTCATTTTGTTGTGGTCTTTATTACCACATTGTGGACATTCCCATTCATTTTGTTCATTAATTATTATCTCTCCATCATATCCACAAACATGACAATAATCTGATTTTGTATTAAATTCTGCATATTGAATATTATCATAAATAAATTTAACAATTTCTTCTAATGCTTCTAAGTTATTTTTCATGTTTGGTATTTCTACATATGATATTGCACCACCTGAAGATATTGGTTGATATTTAGCTTCGAATTTTAGTTTATCAAAAGCATTAATTTTTTCTCTAACATCAACATGATATGAATTTGTATAATATCCTTTATCTGTAATATCTTCAATATCTCCAAATCTTTCTTTATCTACTCTTGCAAATCTATAGCAAAGTGATTCTGCTGGTGTTCCATATAATGCAAATCCAAGTCCTGTTTCTTTTTTCCATGTATCAACTTTATCTCTCATATATTTCATAACTCTTACTGAAAATTCTTCTCCAACAGGATCTGTATGACTTACACCTTTCATTAATTTTGTGACTTCATATAATCCTATATATCCTAAAGATATTGTTGAAAAACATGAATTTAATAATGAATCAATTTTTTCACCTTTATCAAGTCTTGCTAAAGCTCCATATTGCCAATGTATAGGAGAAGCATCAGATAAAGTTCCAAGTAAAGCATTGTGTCTACACATTAAAGCATCTTTGCAAAGTTCTAGTCTTTCATCAAATAATTTCCAGAATTTATCTTCATCTCCATTTGCTATAATTCCTATTTGAGGAAGATTTATACTAACAACACCTTGATTAAATCTTGATTCAAAAACATATTCACCTTTTTCATTTTTCCATGGAGATAAGAAACTTCTGCATCCCATTGGACTAAATACATTTCCTTCATAATTCTCTCTCATTATTTTAGCTGATATATAATCAGGATATAATCTCTTTGAAGAACATTCAACAGCAAGTTTTGTTAAATAATCATACTTTCCACCTTTTAAACAGTTATTTTCATCTAATACATATATTAATTTTGGAAATGCTGGTGTTATATATACACCTTTTTCATTTTTAATACCTTGTAATCTTTGTTTTAATATTTCTTCTATTATTAAAGCAATTTCATCTATATATTCATTGCTTTCGTCTAAATACATGAATATTGTAACAAATGGGCTCTGTCCGTTTGTAGTCATTAATGTATTTATTTGATATTGTATTGTTTGAACTCCTGAAGCAAGTTCTTCTTGTCTTCTCTCTATTGCATCTTCTTTAGCTCGTTTATCTGCTTCTTCTTTTGAATATCCTTTTTCAACATATCCTAAAAATCTTTTCTTATATACTTTATCATATGTTTTTCTTAAATATTTTCCTAAATGACGAATATCTACAGATTGTCCACCATATTGACTACTAGCTACAGCTGCTATTATTTGAGTCATAACTGTACATGCTACTTGAAAACTTTTTGGGCTTTCAATCATTTTTCCATTCATAACAGTTCCATTATCAAGCATATCTTTTATATTTACTAAACAACAATTGTGCATTGGTTGTACAAAATAGTCTTTATCATGGAAATGTAATACACCATCATTATGTGCTTTTACTATTCTCTCTGGAAGCATTATTCTATCAGCTAAATCTTTTGAACATTCACCAGCTATTAAATCTCTTTGTGTAGAAACTAATACTGCATTTTTATTACTGTTTTCTTCCATTGTTTCTTTATTAGCATTTCTAACTAATGTTAATATACTTTCATCAGTAGAATTAGCTTGACGAATTAAAGCATGTTTTTCTCTATATAAAATATATTTTTTAGCTAATGTGAATTTACCAAATTCCATCAGTTTACGTTCTATAATATCTTGAATTTCTTCTACTGTCATTGAAGATTTATTTAAACTTTCTATATATTTTGTAATAAATTCTATTGATGATCTTGAAACTTTATCTTTACCACCAACTTCTCTGTTTGCTTTACTAATAGCAATAACAATTTTATCACTATTATACTCTACTTTTCTTCCATCTCTTTTAATTACTTTCATTTTTTTGACCCTCCATTTATAGAACATATATTATTTTTATATTTTTTCTTTGGTGACTCATTTCTTGAAATCATTTTAACATTTTAAAAAGTAATGTCAAATCAATACTTTTTATGTTTCCAAAATCTTACAACTATTACTATTCAACGGTTTGACTTTAGTTACTTTTTGCATTATTTTTTATATTAAATTTATGTTAAAATCTAAATAGCTTTTCGTTCTAGGATTTTAAGTTTTTATATTTCAAAAATATTACATTTTTTGGAAGTTTTTTTAATTTTATCCAATTTCTACCTTATTTTAATAGGCTTTATATAAGAAAACGATAATAATTCCTATTTTTATTTTAACAAAAAAATACCAGATAAAAATAATTTTTATCTGGTGCTTTTATGTATTTTTAATAATTTATATATCTTCTCTAGCTTTTACTATAACTCTTTGTTTACTATCATCTGTACATGTTATTAAAGTTATTTCTCTTAACCCATTTGTTCTTTGAGAAGTGCAATTTACATCCTCTGGTTCTACTATGTATTTATCATAAATTTTGTATCTAACTGTTTCTTTTTTATTATATATATCTGTTATTTCTATGATTTCACCTATCTCTACATCTGGAACATGACTGAAAAATTTATTACTTCTATAATTATGCCCTACTATACAAAAGTTTCCTACATCATTTGGTTCTGGTCCCCAAAACTTTGTTGGTGATATTTTTAATAATTCATCAGTAGTTTCATTTAAAATAGGATATGTACAATCTATTGAAGGTATATTAATTGTTGCTGTTGCATAATACCTTGTTCCATTTTCTGTTTCTCGCCATTCAATATTATCATTTGTTTCTTCATCAACAGGTTCTGTATATATAACTTCAAAAGGATCTTCTGTATTTAATATTACAACTATTGAATTATTAGAAAATTTAATTGTTGTATCATCTACTAAATTATCTTCAAAATTTAAATTTGATAATATTTCTTGAGATATAGCTTCATTTTTGTTTTTATCATACTCTGCATATATGTAATAAGAAAATAAAATGCATACTAAAAAAATGGAAATTAAGAAATCAATTTTGTACATTCTTTTTTTCCTTTTTAGCTCTGGTGTTATATATAATTTTTCAGATACTAAAATTTGATTCATTTTCTTACCTTTCAAAAATATTTATTTTACAAAACATCATTAATATTATAACACCTGATCAACATGTAATCAAGTTTTTTTAGTAATTTGTTTATTAATTTTTGATTACATTATCAATAATATCAAAAATTAAAATATTATATTAAAAATAATTATGTTTTAATAAAATAAAATAGACCGGTAACTCCGATCTATTTTATTTTACCATATATTATTTTCTGATTTTTTCTTTCTATTATTTGTTATCTTTTTTATTTTATTTAGTATATTGTTTGAATTTTCTTCTTGAGTTACCTCAAGATCTTCAATTTCATTTTTTCCTTTTTTTTGTCTTTTAACTCCTTTAATTTGTCTAAACAAATTTTCTTCCTCTTTTTCTACTTCATAAGGCATATCTTCTTCAAACAAATCATCTTCTTCATCTTCTATATCATCATTAATTTCTTCTATATTATTAGTTTGTGTTTCTTCAACTTCATTTTCTTCATCTACAAAATTCTCTACAGAATTATTTTTCTCTAATTCTTCTGTATATTGTTTTATTTTTAAATTAGTTTCTGCAACATCAATATTTTTATATTTTTCTCCAAATATATCAAATTGATTTTCTTCAGATTCTACTGATTCATTATTTTCATTTGAAAGTGATGATTGCTCATCATCATCATCATCTTCTTCTTCCTCACTTAACTCAAATGGTGTTTTAGAAGAAGTTTTCTTTTCAATAATTTCAACATTATTTTCTTCTTTATTTGAATCAACCGTTTCTTGAAAAATTTCATCTTCATCTTCTTCTTTTGGCAAATCAAATTCTACTATATCTTTACCAAATACCTCTGAAATATTTTTATAGAAAATAGTATATATTTCTTTAATACCATTAATTCGCCAATAATTCAAATTAATTAGTGAAATTCCATTAGCATTTTTTTGCTTTTGATCTTTTTGTTGTATATCTAATAAATAAGATTTATTATATAAGTCTTTATAATTTTTCTTAGTAGCTTTACCAAGAGTTTCTTTTTCTAATAAATCAAATAAATTTGTTATTTGTAAAACATCTTCGCTAAAATTATTACAAGCTTCTTCCATTAATTTTTCGTGCATTTTTTTACCATGAATTATTGTCATTCTTTCATAATCTAAAAATTGAATAATATATTCTTTAACTGCTAATAAAAAATCTACTTTTGCTTTTTCATTTCTAAGACTCTTTTTATGAGCTGATATTTTAGCAACTCCTGCTTCTATTTCTTCAAGCAATCTTCTCATTTTTTCAAAAATAAATAGATATGATGCTGTTTCTTTTTTTACAATATCAACTGCAAAAAATGTTGATTTTTCAATTGCATTTTGATTAAATGGAATTTTTTCATCTTTTCCATTTCTTTCTAGTTGTATAATTATTGATTCAGTATCATCAAATTTGCTAAATTGTTTAGCAACTTCTATTGCTTCTTCTTTTATTCCTTTAAAATTTGATTTAGCAACTTCTAGTGTTTCTTCATAGGCATTTTCAGATATTTTTCTACATCTCTTACTTTTTGAAAGTTCAAATTTTTTTTCATTATATTCTTTTAAAGCTTGAATTAAATTTTCTTTTGTTTCCTTCATAGCTTCATTATTTTTTTCAACTTCATTTTCAATTTTTTCAATACATTTTCTAGTTTCATCTACTTTTGCATCAATATTATTAAATAATAAATTTCTATTATATTCAAGTTTGGCACTTTTCTTATATAATTTATCTTGTGAGGCTTGTATTACTTTTATTTTTTTTAAACTTTCATTATACTCTTTCTTTGCATTAAGCTCTTTTTTATAATTTATTTGATATTTTTCTAACTTATCTACCAAATCACAATAATTTTTAAAATTTTTTCTTATATTACAATCTTTTTTATATTGTAATAAATTTTCAAAATATCTTTCTAAAACTATAGCACTTCTCTCATACATTATTATAGCCCCCTAAAGTTACTAATTTTTTCTTTATTATATATAAGTTTAATAAAAATGTCTATATTATTTTTAAATAATTTTGCACAATTTTTTTTCATAATTACAAAACTCTTTATTTTTTAGGAAATTTATGGTATAATTATATATATTTTTTAGAAAGGAGGAGGGCTATGTGGTTTGTAATATGGGCTGCAAAAGTAGTCTTACTATTTGCAGTTGTAATTCCAGCCATCTTATGGATATTCAATATCTTTGTATATGCTCCATTTAGATGGCTGTTCAGCAAAATCTGGAAATACAAAGTTCCTATTGCTATAGTAATATTACTTTTGGCGTGGCTACGGATCATATAGCCACTCCCTAAGAGCAACATTTGTTTAGAAATGTGTCACCATATATAAGAGTAACAACTCTAATGTGGTGACACATCTTTTTCTTTACAAATATATGTAAATAGTTATATAATTTCTCCATAGTAATCTTTTAAGAATGGAGGGATAACTATGTTACTTAATAAATTAATTTCAAAAGTCGAAGTAATAAATAAAGTTGGTGATCTAAATTTAGATATAA
>CANQEX010000009.1 GCA_947596225.1 uncultured Clostridia bacterium
TAATAAATTAGTTGCAATTTTAAATTCAGTATTTACATTTTCACCTAATAAAATTATATTTTTCATTTCTTTTTCATCCAATATGATTTCTCCTTTCTTATTACTTTAGCTTAATTGTGTGTCACCAGTGTTGACACAATTAGATAATCTTTAATATATTTTTACACGATATCCAAATGATATGATTAAATCTAAGTTATAGAATTTTGTTTTATATTTTTTTCATCCAGCTCTTGTCCTTCGAAAATATTTCTTATATGTAAACTTATATTTCGTTTAGTTATATTAAAAAGTTGAGCCATAACATTTTGTGTAAGTCAGAGATTTTCACTTACTTCTATTTTAGCTCGTACATCATCGGAAGTGTAGATTAATATTTTATTATTGTCTTGATTTGTAATTTCATTATCATTATGTATTCTCTTTCTTTTTTAAATTTTTAGAATAATAATACATATCCATACACTGTAATTCTCCATCCCATATTTCTTTATCATAGTTATCTACAAAGAAATTTTTTATTGTCTTTTCATATTTATCAAAACCTTGTTTAACATAGAATGGTATATTATTTTCTGTTGTTCCAACTAACATTTTTTTATATCTTTGTTTATAATTGTCTGCTAAATATTTTATCATTTTTTTTGCATAACCTTTTCCTCTAAATTCTTCTTTTGTTACTATATTTTTTAATTCTACTGTATCATTATCTAATTTTGTTACTACTGCTATACACGCTACATCATCTTTATATCTTAAAACAAATAAATCTCCGTCTTTTAAATATTCCTCTATAATCTTTTCACTTGGATCTGCTTCAAGCAATAAATTTATATATTGCTTTTTGTCATTTTTTTCTTTATTGATTATAATATTTCTTTTAACTGGTAAAAACTCGAATCCCTCTGGTAAATTTGGCTTTGTATTTGTGTGGGTTATAAATATTTCTTTTTCTGAAAAAACACAACCACAATATTTTTGCATATAAAGTCCAAGTTCTCTTGCTTTTTCTTGTCCCTGTCTAAAACCTATTCTAAAATCTCTATATAAAAATTCTATATCATATTTTTTTGATAATTCCATACAAATATTTTTTAGTATGTTATGTTTTTGATATGGACTTACAAATAAAGTACTAGTAAAAGCTGTATAACCATTTTCTTTTGCATATTTTACAGTTTCTTCCAAACGCACTTTATAACAATAATTTTGGCATCTATTATCTAAATCATCTATAACATTTCTACAGAATTCTTTTAATCCATAATTCTCATTTATTATTAACTCTGCATTTATCATTTTTGAATATTCAATTAATGTATCTTTTCTAGTTTTATATTCTATGTATGGATGGATATTAGGATTAAACCAGTATAGTACTGGCTCAATTCCTTCATTTCTCAAACTATCTATACAATATACACTACAAGGTGCA
Source organism: uncultured Clostridia bacterium (assembly GCA_947596225.1). Lineage (GTDB taxonomy): Bacteria > Bacillota > Clostridia > TANB77 > CAG-508 > Scatovivens. The sequence continues at coordinate 1,436 of CANQEX010000009.1, forward strand.
CAACATGTATGCATTAATAACTTCATTTTATTTACTCCCAAAAACAAACTGTATATTTTAATTTATAATATTCTTCTGGCGAATAATTTTTCATATAATCTTTTTCTGAAATAATTCCAGCTGAAATTGACACTATAAATGTATAAATTGCAGTAACACATAAAACTAATTGTAATATCCTCTTTGCTTCTTTACTTTTTAAAAAAGTGTATATACTCATAAATATTAATATTCCACACAAAACTATCATCCAAGCATAATCTATTAAATATCTTTGATTACTTCCTGCCATTGCTATACTTATTACTGCAATAAATATTCCTATTATTAATAATGTATTTATTATTATCTTTAGCTCTTTATTCTCTATTTTTCTATTTGATTTATTAATAAAAAATGTACAAAAACATATTGGTGCTAACATAAATATGCCACCTATCATATTTTCAATATAATAATAACCATTAAATGTTAAAACATCATTTGAATGTGTTATAAAAGGAAAATCTGGTATAAAATTTACTATTCCAAATAAATTACATACTAATCCTGCTGGAATTGAAAATATTCTACTTCCAAGTGTCATCATATTATTTACAGTTATTTGATATTTATTTCCAAAATCAAAAACATTACCAAATCTCTTATAATTATATAACATTAAAGCAATTCCAACTATTAAATATGGAATCAATACTGAAACTATCAATTTTATTAAATCAAATTTTTTTTCTTTTATATTTTTTACATATTCTATAAATAATTTAAGTAAAAATGGTACTATTAATAAAGAAACAAACAAATCTGTTGGTCTACACGCAACAGATAATGCTAAAAATGTTGTTCCTAAAAATATATTTAAATGTCTATTTTTTTCATTCTCTAATGATTTTAATATAAAATAAATTCCCTGTAATACACAATATAATCCCGATACTATTACAAGCTCATAAACTCTTGACATTCCATTTGCATAAAATATAAGAGAGCCTGAGTATAATGTTATTAAACAATATATAACATTTTTAAATGAGATTTCTTTAAAATATCTATTTAATAATTTTAGTAAAATTTCTTTTAATAAAATAAATATTAAAATAGAAAAAATAAATACTACAACAGAAACTTTTAAATATTTATGAGTTAATAAGAAAAACGGTAAAAATATTGTAATTGCTGGTAAAACTCCAAAATATATATATTGATGACCATTAAAAAAAGCTGTATCCCATTTATAATCTATATCTCGTTGAGCTTCTCCTCTATTCAAAGCATCATAAGGATTTTCTAATTCTAAAAATTTTTCACTAGGATCTTGTAACAAATGCAGTTTTCCTTTTGAAAGTGCATCTACAAAATCTTTGTTATATATTCCTTCATTAGTAGTAAAAGCCAAAAAGGAATTATTATTTGTAGAAATTTCTGAATCTGAATATGTATTTATAAAAGACAATATAAATAAAAATACAGTAAAAATGCCAATTAATATTAATTCTTGTTTAAAGTTTTGTCTATCATAAATTTCACTAAAAAATTTAATGTGTTTAATTGAATAAATAAAAATTAGAATTGCCAATACTACTAAAAATCTAACTATGTTAAACTCAAAAGGAATTTTTTCATTTAACACAATTTTATCAAACTTTCCAAAATCATAAATATCTTTATCTATACTTATTATAATTGCATTTGTTTTCCCAGACAAATACAATGGTACATATTTAGATTTTTCGGATGAACTTATATAATTTTTTGAATTCAAACCTCTAAATTCTTTACTTGTTTCATCTGAATAAAACACTTTATATTCTGTTACATCAGTTATATTTTTTAATTGCAATTTTAATGTTACAACTTTTTCGTTAATATCTGAAATTTTTAAATATACTTTATTATCTTCATAATTTACCACTTCTGGATTTACAAATGTTTTTACTTCATATTTTCCAAATAAAGTGCGATAAGAAGTAATGTTAAAAACAATTACTTCTAAAAAAATAGCTATTATTACAATATATAAATATTTTATTTTTTTCATATGAGTTTCCTTATATAATTAATTAGATTTTGTCTCATGATATTCTTTTTCTGTATTTACATTCCAAATATTATCTTTTGATAATATTCCTTGTTTTATATTTTTTACAGCTTCAAAAGATGTTACCATAGAATGATCCATATTATTATATCTATGTTGACCATTTCTACCAACACAATATAAATTTGAAAATTTATTTACATATTCAACTAATTTATCAATGTCTTTATAAGTGTCAAAATACGCTGGATAAGCTTTTTTTACTTTCTCTCTATGAAAATCTAATACATCTTCTTTATCTATTATGTTTATACTAGCAAGTTCATTTATTGCAAATTCTGCAAAATCTTTATCACTCATATTCTAATACTTGTCACCTTCTTGACATGTATATTCAAGTCCAATCCAAACCGTATCTTCTGCATTTTCTACAAGATATGGAGACCAGTTATTAAATATTTGTAATCTTAACATTTTTACATCTGGTTCTTGCACATATATCCAACAATCTGGTACTATATCACCTAATGTTTTCATTTTTGTTTTATTTTTAATTTTTAATTTATTTACTAACACACCAACTGTTTGAAAATCAACATATGGAAGTCCACTTGCAATATCTTCTACTTCTTTTGGTACCTTATCTCCTTTAAAGCCTAAAACTAAATCTTTTATAGGCATTGAAGAAATAAATATGTCTCCTTCTATAATTTCTTTTTTTCCATTTACCAAACATTCTACTGATTTTACAACATTATTTTCAATATTAATATTTGTAACAGAATATCCTTTTTGGATTTTTCCTCCTTTTTCTTCAATCTTTTCTGCTAAAGTTTCCCATAGTTGACCTGGACCATATTTAGGATACCAAAATTGTTCTATTAAAGATGTTTCTACTTTTGATTTATCTTTTTTTCCAAAAATCTTTGAAAAAGCGTCTTTAATAACAGCAGTAATTGAAAGACCTTTTACTCTCTGTGAACCCCAATCTGCTGAAATTTCTTTAGGATGTCTTCCCCATAGTTTTTCTGTATATTTTTCAAAAAACATACTATATAATACTTTTCCAAAACGATTTATATAAAAGTTTTCTAATGAATTTTCTTCTTTTTTTACAAATATTGTTTTTAAATAACTAAAACCTGCTTTTATAGTTCTTATTAATCCCATATTAGTAAAAGTTTGTAATTTTAAACTTATTGGATAATCAAAAAATTTCTTTAAATAGTAAATTCTTGAAACTCTAGTTCTTACAAGCATTACTGTATCATCTTTTTCTGGATTTGGTCCACCTTCAACTAATGGTTTTTCTCTTCCTAATTTTTCATCATCAAAAGAATTAGAACCTTGCAAAGGCATTAATTCCTTCCAAAAATCCATAACTCTAGAATCTTTAGAGAAAAATCTATGTCCACCTATATCCATTCTATTTCCATTATATTTTACAGTTCTAGAAATCCCCCCAATTTCTTGTGATTCTTCTAATATTAAAACTTCGTATTCTTCTTTTCCATCTTTTAATAATTCATATCCTGCTGTTAATCCTGCAGGTCCTGCTCCTATTATTACAACTTTTTTCATTTTTTATCTCCCATTAAATTATTATCAAATAAATTTATTAATTCTTATTATTAAATTCAATTCCTAAATGTTCATAACCTGCCATCGTTACTATTCTTCCTTTAGGTGTTCTTGCTAAAAATCCAATTTGCATTAAATATGGCTCATATACATCTTCTATTGTATCAACTTCTTCATTCAAAGTTGCAGCAAGTGTTTCTATTCCTACTGCTCTTCCAGAATACTTGTAAATTATTGTTTCTAAAATTTTTCTATCTACATCATCTAATCCTAATTCATCTATATCTAATTTATCTAAAGCCATTTTAGTTATATCTAATGTTAATTCTCCATCACCTAAAACCATAGCATAATCTCTAATACGTTTTAGCAACCTATTTGCTATTCTTGGAGTTCCTCTAGAACGTTTTGCAAGTTCTTTAGCTGCTTCTTTTTCTATTTTTACACCAAGTATTTCACTTGATCTTTCAATTATTGTAGTTAAATCTTTTACAGAATATAAATCTAATTTTTCTACAATTCCAAATCTATCTCTAAGGGGTGCAGCAAGTGAACCTGCTTTTGTTGTTGCACCTATTAAAGTAAATTTTGGTAAATCCAATCTTATTGACTTTGCTGTAGGGCCTTTTCCTATAATAATATCCAAACAATAATCTTCTAAAGCTGGATATAATACTTCCTCTATACTTTTATTTAATCTATGTATTTCATCAATAAATAATACATCATTTTCTGAAAGATTTGTAAGTAATGCCGCTAAATCTCCTGGTCTATCTATTGCGGGACCAGAAGTAATTTTTATATTACTTCCTAGCTCATTTGCTATAATATTTGAAAGAGTTGTTTTTCCAAGACCTGGAGGTCCATATAACAGAACATGATCTAATGCCTCTCCTCTTTTTTTTGCAGCTTCTATATATATTTTCATACTTTCTTTTACTTTATTTTGACCTATATATTCACTTAATTTTTGTGGTCTTAAAGAAAATTCTGCAAAATCTTCCTCTTCTATTAAATTAGGATTTAATATATTTTCTTCCATATAACTAAAATTGCCCTCCTATTACAGATTTAATCCGGTATCATATTCTTTATTTTCCATATAAGGAAAAATTTCTTTTATTCTCTTTAAAGTAAATATTGCATTTTTTTGATGAGGGCATTTTTCAGGAGCATTTATAAGTTCATTTTTATAGCAATTTTTTGTTAACTTATAAACAAGGTATCTACAATTCATATAAGTATAGAAAATTCTATAACCATTATCTAAATCTTCCCAAAACATTTCAAAAGTATAATTTTCATCCACCTCGCTAATTCCTTTCTAATAAAGTTATCTCAAATGGCTTAATACAGTTAATAACATTCCAACACCTGATACAAAAAAACACATACCAAAAATATATATAAGCATTTTAGAAGCTTTTGAAGCTTGAAAATAAACATCTAAAGGATTTTTTTCGTTAATTTTAAGTTCAACAACTTCACCTATTTCACCAATTTTTCTTCTTGAGTATTTGTTTCTTTCTTTTACATATTGCTTATCTTTATATGTGTAAGCATATACTGGTGAATATGCTGTTGTTCCATCATTTAATTCTACACTTTTAAAATCAACATATTCTGCTTTCACAATAACTTTACATCTTCTCTCTGCCATATTTTCAAGAAGTCCTGGTCCAATCATCATAGCAAGTCCAATTAATGTTATAGCTACTGGTAAAAATATAGGAAATAAATAACTAGTTTGAATATTAATATTAAATAATGGTCCCCACTCATTTAATGCTGGAACTATTATACATCCAAGCCCTGTAATTGAAAAAAGTATACCAGAAACATTTCCTTTACGTAAACATATAATTCCCATTATTAAAAATAATTGTCCAAAAGTCATTATTGTAAATGTTACTTGATTTAATCCTGTAAAATAGATTATTAAGCAAAATGATGCAATAGCCCAAATAATACATGCACAAGATATAATTGTATCATGTAATAAAAATTTTCCTTTCGTTTCTTCGTTCATTTGTTCATCTTCCTTTCTTTATTAAAAATTTTCTTTTGTTTTATTTTATCATATTTATAAATTCTTTTTCATCAATAATTGGTATTCCAAGTTCTTGTGCTTTATTTAGCTTACTTCCACTATCTTCCCCAGCTAATACATATGTTGTTTTTTTCGATACTGAAGATGAAGTCTTTCCTCCAAAATTTTCAATAATTTCTTCAGCCTCTTTTCTAGAATAATTCTCTAATCCTCCTGTTAAAACAAATGTCATTCCTTCAAATCTATTATCAGTATTTGAATTTGAAGTTACTTCCATATTAACTCCATAACTTTCAAGTTTTTCTATTAAATCTTCTGTTTGCTTTTGAGAGAAAAATTCATAAACACTTTTTGCCATTATTTCTCCCATATCATCAATTTGAAGTAAATCTTCATATGTTGCACTAGATATTTTATCAATATTTTGATATTTTTTTGCTAATTGTTTTGCTGCTTTTACACCTATATGTCTAATTCCTAAACCATTTATTAATCTATAAAATTCATTATTTTTACTTTGGTTTATAGCATCTATTAAATTTTGAGCAAATTTTTTTCCATTTTTCTTTAAAGAAGCTATATCTTCTAATTTTAATTTATATAAATCAGCTATATTAGAAATCATTTTTCTATTTAAGAATTCTTCAATAATATTATCTCCTAGCCCTTTTATATTCATAGCTTCTCGAGAAGCAAAATGTATTATATTTCTATACTGTTTTGCTGGACATTCAATTCCTATACATCTACGTGCCGACTCTCCTTCTTCTCTTATTGCATCTGCTCCACAAACTGGACATTTTGTAGGAATTTTAAAATCAATTTCATTTCCTGTTCTTTTGCTCTGTACTACTTTCACTATTTCTGGAATTACATCTCCGGCTTTTTGAATAACAACTGTATCTCCAATTTTTAACCCTTTTTCTTTTATAAAATCTTCATTATGAAGCGTAGTTTTAGAAATTGTAGAACCAGCAACTTTTACAGGTTCTAGTATTGCCATAGGAGTTATTGCACCTGTTCTTCCAACTTGAAATATTATATCTTTTAAGATTGTTTCTTTTTGTTCTGGTGGATATTTATAAGCAATTGCCCATTTAGGTGTTTTATAAGTTGTGCCTAAAATTTCTCTTTGCTTTAAATTATCTACCTTTATAACTGCTCCATCTATTCCAAATGTTAAATTTTCTCTATTTTCACCTATTTTATTAATTTCCTTTATAGTTTCTTCTACAGTATTACATAGAACCTTAACAGGATTAACATTAAATCCTAATTTTTCTAAATACAGTAGAGATTCATAATGAGAAGAAAAATTTATTGTATTACTTTTCTGTACATTAAAAACATAAATATCTAAAGGTCTTGAAGCTGTTATCTTACTATCTAATTGTCTTAATGAACCAGCTGCAGCATTTCTTGCATTAGCAAATAAAGTTTCTTCATTTTGCTGTCTTTCTTCATTCATTTTTTCAAATTCTTTTTTTCCTATAAAAACTTCTCCTCTGACTATTATATCTATTGGTTCTTTTAGCTTTTTAGGTATATTTTTTATTGTTTTTAGATTTTCTGTAATATCTTCTCCAACTAATCCATTTCCTCTTGTTGCTCCTCTTATAAATTCTCCATTCTTATATTCCAAACTAACAGAAAGTCCATCAATTTTGGTTTCCACAACATATTTTAAATCTTCATTATTTAATGCTTTTCTTGTTCTTTCATCAAAAGAATACAATTCATCAAAATTAAATATATCTTGTAAACTCTGAAGTGGTACTTCATGTTCTACTTTTTCAAATCCTTCTTTGACAGTTCCTCCAACATGTTGTGTTAATGAATCTTTTGATATTAAATCTGGATATTGATTTTCCAAATTTCTTAATTCTAACATTAACATATCATATTCAAAATCACTAATTTCTGGATCATCATCATCATAGTATTTTTTAGCATAATATGCTGTTAATTTATTTAATTCATCTATTCTTTTTTTTGCATCAATTTTATTCATTAGTTATCCTCTTTAAATAAATTCTTTCCATTTTTTAAATAATTATATCCTGAAAATACTGTAGCAATTACAGAAACTAACATTAATATAGAAGTTATACAATTAAATATTATCTCACCTTGTGTCATATATATTTCCATACTACTTGCCATAGCTTCCAGTTTATTTGTATTACCAATCATAAAACTAAAGAAATTATGTTTATCTATAAATATTAAAATTATAGCAATCATTTGAGTAACTGTTTTTAATTTTCCCCAGAATGATGCTGCTATAACTTCTCCACCTTTTTCTACAGCAACCAATCTATATCCTGATACTAAAAATTCTCTAGCAAGTACTATTATCGGAATCCATGCTGGAATTTTGTCAAAATCTACTAACATTACCAATGCAGATAAAACTAAAATTTTATCTGCAAGTGGATCTAAAAATTTACCAAAAGTAGTTATTTGATTTTTGGAACGAGCTATATATCCATCTAATTTATCAGTTATTGAAGCAATTATAAATACAACATCCATTAATATAAATGTTATTGATATTCCTAAAAATTCTCCAGTTATTGCTCCTAAATAACCTAAATAGCCTATCACAACAAATATTGGTACTAATATAATTCTAAATATAGTTAATTTATTTGCTAAATTCATTTTATTTTTATGTTAGATAAACTAACATATCCTCCTTCCATAAGTTTTCTATTAATTACTTACTTTATTTTGTTGAGTATTGTTAGTTATATCTAAGGTGTCAATACTATTTACTACGTTATTTTCTACAATATTTTCTTTTTCAAGTTCACTTTCTCTTGCTGTTTCTAATTGATTAATTACACTTTGAAGACTTGATATATCTTTACCTATCATTTCAAAATCATTCGCATCTAATGAATCTTTTAAATTATTATTTGCTTTTATAACTGAATCAATTAATTCTTCTATATTTTCTGTATCTATAAATTCTAAATCAACAGCATAATCATCATTAAATAAATTAGCTAGAGCTTTATTTAAATTATCTCCTATAGCTACAATATTTCCAGAGGCAACTACTACCTTTTTTAATACTGGTATTTCACTATCTCCATTTAACATAACTTGATATATTGGTTCAACATAAAGTAATGTGTTGTCTATAGGAACAATAATCATATCTTTAATTAATCTTGTTCCACTAGTATTAAGTTCTTCTAATTCTGTTTTTATTGTTAAGTCTTGTTCAATTTGGTTATTAAGTTGCATTATTCCAGCAACATTACTTTCAGAATTAAACTTATATAATGATAATTCAGGCTTTCCATCTTTAATAGTTCCTACTAAATATGAAGTTATATTTTGCTTTCCATATTTATTATATGTTAAAACTAATCCTAACTCTGAATTATTTTTATCTATTGGTTTTAACATTGTATAATATGGTTCCATTTCAACACCCATAACTGTTGAATTTGTTGTAGATGCTTTTGTAGTTATTTGCCAAATATCATCTGCCCTATATAATGTATCTTCACTTATATCATGATATGTATTAATCATATCAGCTTGTACACTATATAGAAATTTTGGATAAACCAAATGTTGTTTTATATCTTCTGGTAATTCATCTTCTATAAATAAATCTGGATACATTTTTCTATATGTCATAATAATAGGATCTGAATTATCTGTAATATAGAAATTTGTTGTTCCATCATAAGCATCAATTAAAACTTTAACAGAATTTCTAATATAATTTATTTTTTCTTTATATCCTTTTATATTAATAGTTGTTGTTTGAGAATATGGATAAGCATTAGATCTTGTGTATCCATCTATTACCCATACAAGTTTTCCTTCATTTGTAATAACTAAATATGGTTCTTCATCATATAAAATATCAGGTAATATCTTTTTAGCTCTTTCTATTATATTTCTGTTAGAAATTATTTTTGTATCATCAGTAACATTTGAAGAAAATACAAGTTTAAAATTTCCTTGTGTTATACCTAAAACTAATCTATCTAAAAATCCTAATTTTAAGCCAGCTTTTCCATCATATACGTTTTCTTCATTAGTTGAAGGAGATTTTGGATAATCATATTCTTTACCAAAAGAAGTATTAGTCATAATTGTACTATTTGTTTGTAAACCAAAATAAATTCTTGGTTGTTTTATATTTAAAGCATTCTCAGTATTAAAATCTGATAATATATATTCAGCATATCCATCTGTATCACTATCTTCTGCAGAACTTACTACTGCTGAATATCCATGTGTATATTTTAAAGTTCTATTATTATAACTTATTGTAGAATCATTTAAAATTTCTCTTGGAGTTATATAAAGTAATTTATCTTTACCACTTATATTATATAAAGCTAAAAATGTATTTTTATAATTATAATATGCACTATTTTCTTGATGTTCTTTAATAGCATTTAAAGTTACATCTTCAGTTATTAATGGTATATTATTAATAACATTTTGATTTTGTGAAATTTGTTCTGATGATATTGCATTATAAGAATTAATATTTTGTTGATTAATATCTATTCCATATGCTACTTTGGTATTTTTTATATTATAACCAATATATTCCTGCTCATTATCAAGCTCATTTCTCTTTACATGTATTGTTTGGAAATATATCATAACTACAAACATACTAATTAAATATACTGGTACTATTAACGCTGAAATTATTCCTTGTTTAAAATTTTGTTTTTTTACATATTTCAACAATCTTAAAACAGCTATAATTACTACAAAACTTAATATTCTATATCCCCATAGTTTTATTGTTACATCTGTTTTACTTGCACCAACAAGTTCTGTTGATTTTTCATCACCTATAGAAACCATATTACCTGTTAATATATTTTGAGCACTAATAAAAATATATATACTAAATACTATAGTAATTAAGACTACTATAAATAATTCCTGTTTTATAAAAGTATTCTTTTTTAAAGTTTCACTATCTACTCCGTCAAAATAAATATTTAATGTTATAACATAATAAAGTGCTGTATAAATTATTGCTACAACTAGTATTTCTATAATAAACAATAATAATGATTGGATAAAAGGAAGAGAAAACATATAATAACCTATATCTGCCTTAAATATTGGATCTCCTTCTCCACCAAATAATGCTGCATTTTGAAAAATTGCCAATTTATCAGCAAGCATAGTAGATGCAATAACTCCTCCTATTATAGCTAAAATAAAACTTATACTTTTATTTGGTAGTTTTGGAAGTTCCTTATTTTCCTCTTTAAAAAACTTTTTTAAACCTCTTTTTATAAATTTATTTAATATGTATATACACATATATATTAATATAGCTACAACAAAAAACACAGTATATTTTGTTTGTATTTTTTGGAAAAATACACTTTTATAATTTTCATTTATTTCTATTGTATTTAAATATTCTGCTCTTAATGAAATTGCTGTTCCAAGACAAAATACAATTAGAACTGCAATAACTATAATTACTTTTATCGAAAGCTTTTTCTTATTTTTAGAAATATCTTTTGTTTGTGAATCATTTTTCTTTACTTCTTCCATTTTTTATTCCTTTCTATATAATTGCATCTAAAAATTCTTTTGAGTTAAATACTTGCATATCATCTATTTGTTCACCAACACCAATAAATTTTATAGGTATTTGATTTTCAGCAACAATTCCTAAAACAACTCCACCTTTTGCAGTACCATCTAATTTTGTTAATACAAGTCCTGTAATATTAGTTGTTTCTTTAAATGCTTTTACTTGTGATATTGCATTTTGACCTGTTTCTGCATCAAGAACAAGTAAAACTTCTTTACTTGCTGACTCCATTTCTTTTTCAATAACTTTATTTATTTTAAATAATTCGTCCATTAAATATTTCTTATTATGAAGCCTTCCTGCTGTATCTACAATTAAAACATCTGCCCCTATTTCATTTGTTTTCTTGATTGCATCATATACTACTGAAGCTGGATCTGCTCCCTCTTCTTTTTTTACAATTATACTACCTGATCGTTTTGCCCAAACTTCAAGTTGTTCAACTGCAGCAGCTCTAAAAGTATCTGCTGCAGCAACTACTACCTTTTTTCCATCTTTAACTAAATTATTTGCAATTTTGCCTATTGAAGTAGTTTTTCCAACACCATTTACTCCAACAACTAATATTACAGATGGTTTTGTTTCTAAATTTAATTTTGGCTCTGCTATATCCAAAATATTTTGCATAATTTCCTTTAAAGCTTTTTTTACAGTATCTTCATCATTTATTTTTTCTTTTTTTATTTTAGTTCTTAATTCATCTATAATTTTAACAGAAGTTTCTACACCTATATCTGACATAACTAGAACTTCTTCTAATTCATCTAATAATTCTTCATCAACTTTTCTAAAAACACTAAAAACATTATTTATTTTTTCATCTATCGAATTTTTAGTTTTGCCTAATCCATTTTTTAATTTATCAAAAAATCCCATATGTCCTCCTCGTATATTTTATACCCTTAATTTATATCATTAAAAGTACAAAAAATCAATAACATTTTAAAGTTAATTAAGTCTTTATTTAATTTAAACAAATATATTTACTTTTTATGTAAATAATGCTATAATAATCAAGTATTTTACGATTTTATATTTTTTTAGGGGAGGTTTTTTTATGGCAATAAAAACAATCACAAAGCGGTTAGATAAAAAAGGGCGATTAGTTGTTCCAATTGAATTCTTGAATTATCTACATTTATATCCATTGGAAAAGTTTGAAATTACGCTAGAATATGGAGAAATATGTATAAGGAAATTTAATTTGGATAATGTTGACATCAAAGAAATACCTAACATATCTATCTTAAAGTTAATGGATAAGCAGCATAGAATCCAAATTCCTGAAAACTATAAGAAATTGCTGGGTATTACAAATAATGATCTGCTGTCGATTGTGCTTCATGAAAATGAAATACATCTCTCGAAAGTTTAACCGCACATTTGTGGTTAAGGAAAAGGATTGCCTTTGGGCAATCCTTTTTTCCTTGTTATAATATTTCAATTTTAGGCTGATATCTTTCAAGCCACATATTTACTTGAATTAAATATGCCATAAGTTGAGGTCCAGTCATAAGTTGACCAAACCATGGTCTTGAAAAAGCTTTACCATCTGTTTCCAAAATATCTAAAATGTATTTTCTATTTAATAACATATTTATTGGTGCATCTTTATCTTTCATAATTTCTGTTAATTTTCTTTTAACTATTTTTAAATAATTTGGATTATGAGTTTTGGGATAAGGGCTCTTTTTTCTATAAATAATTTCTTCTGGAAGAAGACCCTCCATACTATATCTTAAAAGTCCTTTTTCTCTTCCTTTATATGCTTTCATTTCCCAAGGTATATTCCAAGCATATTCTACAATTCTATAATCACAAAATGGAACTCTAACTTCAAATCCATTATACATACACATTCTATCTGTTCTATCTAATAATGTTTGCATAAACCAGTTTAAAGTTAAATAAATTAATTTTCTATGCAATTTATTATTATCACTATCAGTATCTAAAAATTCTACTTTTGCAAGTGATTCTTCATATTTTTCTTTAACATATTCCTTTATATTTATATCTTTTGAAAAATCAGGATTAAGTAGGTTCTGTCTTTCATCTAAAGCAAGAGACCAAGGAAATGTATTACTGTTTAAACTATCCTCTCTAAAATACCAAGGATAACCTCCAAAAATTTCATCTGAACATTCTCCTGAAAGAGCAACTGTTATATCTTTTTTTACATTTTTAAAAAATAATAAATATGATGAATCAACATCTGCCATACCTGGAAAATCTCTTGCTATAACAGCATCCTCTAAACTATTAAATAATTCAGGCGTATCTAAAATTATTTTTTTATGGTTTGTTCCTAACTCTTTAACCATTAAGTCAATATAATAATTATCTGTGTTTGGTTGAAAATCATTTTTTACAAAATTTTTTTCTTGATCAACATAATCAACAGAAAATGTATCTAACTTTTTTCCATATTTTCTTTTATAATAATCTGAAGCAAATTTTGAAATTATACTAGAATCTAAACCACCAGAAAGTAATGTTCCTATTGGTACATCAGAAACTAATTGTTTTTCTACAGAATCTCTAAGTAAAAATCTTATTTTTTCACAAGTTTCTTCTAAATTATCTGTATGAGGTTTTGTTTCTAATTTCCAATATTCCTTTTTTATAAATGAATCTTTGTTATAAACTATATAATGTGCTGGTTCTAATTCTTGAATTTCTTTAAAAGGACTTATTCCCTGTGTATGACTAGGACCTATTCCAAATAATTCACATATACCAGTTTTATCAAGAACAGTTTCAATACTAGGATGTTCCAGTATTGCTTTAACTTCAGAAGCAAAAATAAAATTCTCATTTGAAAAAGCATAATATAGAGGTTTTATTCCAAAGTGATCTCTAGCTATATAAATTTCTTCATTTTTATCATTCCATATAGCAAATCCAAAAATTCCATTTAAATGTTTGCAAACTTCTTTACCATAAAAAACATATGCTTTAAGTAAAACTTCTGTATCAGAATGCCCTTTAAATTTAAAACCATTATCTATCAAAACATCTCTTATTTCTTGAGTATTATAAATTTGACCATTATATACTATTGTATATGTAATATCATCAATTTTACAACTCATTGGTTGCTTACCTTTTTCTATATCTATTATGCTAAGTCTTCTATGTCCTAAATTTGCATGTTTTGAAAAATAAAATCCATCTTCATCGGGTCCTCTTTTACTAAGAGTTTTTGTCATATTTCTAAGAATAGCATATTGATTAGATATATCTTCTCTATAATTTACAATTCCAACAATTCCACACATATAAATCTCCTTTTATTTATATTCTATATTATTATATGAATTAATATTAAATATGTGTGTAAATTTGCATTTTTAATAAAATTATTGTATAATAATTTTATTAAGCCTATATAGGCAAATAAAAGGAGGATTTTAAAATGACAGAAACACGGAATGCAACAAAAAATTTTTCACAACTAATGATAAGCAAGAAGTCTAAGGAAGCTTTTGCAGAAGCAGCAAGGGTCAGCGAAGCTCTTAAAAAGGCTAAGCCTTTTGAAACAACAGTTTCGCCACTGGCTGCCGAGTTCTGTTAACTCCTAAAAAGCCACACAAAATCATAATAGAAACTCTATTGATTTTGTGTGGCTACAATTTTATTATTTTATCATCTCTTTTAATTTTACTAGTGTATTTAATGCATCTATTGGAGTAAGTTCATTTATATTTATTTTATCAAGTTCATGTGAAATATCAGCAAGTTTTATATTAAATAAATCAAATTGGCCATCAACTTGCTTTTTATCCTCTTTTTCTTCTTTTACTTTAACCCCACCTTTTTCAAGTGAACGTAAAATTTTATTTGCTCTTGTAACAACAGATCTTGGAACACCTGCAAGTTTAGCTACATGAATACCATAACTTTCATCAGTTCCACCTTCTAAAATTTTTCTTAAAAAAATTATATCTTCTCCTTTTTCTTTTACTGCTACTTGATAATTTTTTATTCCATCAACTTTTTCTTCTAATTGTAATAATTCATGATAATGAGTTGCAAATAAAGTTTTACATCCTATTTTTTCTTTATCTGCTATATATTCTGCAACAGCCCATGCTATTGAAAGTCCATCATAAGTAGAAGTTCCTCTTCCTATTTCATCTAAAATTACTAAACTTTTAGGTGTAGCTTCTTTTAAAATATTTGAAACTTCATTCATTTCTACCATAAATGTACTTTGCCCACTACTTAAATCATCTGATGCTCCTACTCTTGTAAATATTTTATCAACAATTCCAATTGTTGCTTCCTTAGCAGGAACAAAGCTTCCTATTTGTGCCATTAAAGTAATTATAGCAACTTGCCTCATATAAGTAGATTTTCCAGCCATATTTGGACCTGTTATAATTGCAACTCTAGTATTCTCACAATCTAAATATGTATCATTTTCAACAAAACTCCCACTTTCTATCATTTTTTCTATTACTGGATGACGTCCATCTTTTATATCAATTATATTTTCATCATTTACAGTTGGACAAATATAGTTATTGTTTTCAGCAACAACAGCTAATCCTGTTAAAACATCTATATTTGCAACTACATTTGCAGAAGTTTGTAATCTTTCTATATTTTTAGCAATTTCATTTCTTATTTTAGTAAATTCTTCATATTCTAAAGCTACAACCTTTTCTTCAGAACCCAATATTTTATCTTCAATAGTTTTTAATTCTTCAGTTATAAATCTTTCAGCACCTGTTAATGTTTGTTTTCTAATATAATTATCTGGTACTTGTTTTAAAAAAGATCTTGTTATTTCTATATAATATCCAAAAACTTTTGTATAACCTACTTTTAAATTTCTTATTCCTGTTCGTTCTTTTTCTTTTGCTTCTAATTCTATAATCCAGTTTTTTCCTTCTGTTGAAGCAGATCTACACTCATCAATCTCTTCATTAAAACCTTTTTTTATTATTCCACCTTCTTTAACACTAATTGGTGGTTCATCAACTATAGATTTCTCAATTAATTCATATATATCTTTTAAATCATCAAGCTTGTTATATAACTTTTTTAACATACTACAATTTGTTATTGATAATATTTGTTTTAATTCAGGTAAATTACTTAATGAATTTTTTAAAGATATCATATCTCTAGCATTTGCATTTCCATAAGATATTTTTCCAGCCAATCTTTCAATATCATATACTTTTTTTAATACTTTTAAAATATCTCCTCTTAAAATAATATTATCTTTTAATTCTTTAACTGATTCTAATCTTTCATTTATTTCATTTATATCTAATAAAGGATCATTTATCCAACGTCTTAAAAGTCTTCCACCCATTGAAGTAGAAGTTTCATCTAATACCCAAATTAAAGTTCCTTTTTTAGATTTATCTCTCATTCTTTCTGTTAATTCTAAACTTCTTCTAGCATTAATATCTAATGCCATATATTTTTGTACTTCATATATTTTAATTTTATTTATATGTTCCAATTTAACTTTTTGAGTTTCTGTAAAATAGTTAAGCAAACCATTTATAGCACATACTATTAATTCTTCATTATTAAATTCATCTTTCTTTTTATCAAAGCCATCTTCTATTGTATATAAATTTAATAATTTTTCTTCATCATTTTCAAAATTTTTTTCATCTCTTATTGTAACAAAAGTATTATTTCTATCTTTTAATATATTTAATTCTTTTTCAGAACTACCCATAACAGGATTAACTACAAGTTCTGCTGGAGCATATCTTGCATATTCATCTAATAATTTTTCAAAATTACTATCTGGAAGTTTTATTTGTGTAGCATAAAAATCTCCTGTACTAATATCACAAATTCCTAAACCATAATATATACCTTTTTTTACAATGCTCATTATATAATTATTCTTTTTTTCTTCAAGCATATTTGTTTCAATAACAGTACCTGGAGTTACAACTCTTATTACATCTCTTTTTACAATTCCTTTTGCAGTTTTTGGATCTTCTAATTGTTCACATATTGCAACTTTATATCCTTTTGCTATAAGTCTTGAAATATAAATATCTACAGAATGAAATGGAACTCCGACACATTGGTGCTTTTTCATCTAATCCACATGCTCTACTTGTTAATGTAATCTCTAATTCTCTAGAAGCAACTATTGCATCATCAAAAAACATTTCATAAAAATCTCCAAGTCTATAAAATAACATGCAATCCTTATATTGTTCCTTTGTATACATATAATTTTGCATCATAGGTGATAACTCTGCCATATTTACTTGCTCCTTTTATTGTTTTAATTTTTTTAAATTTATTTCTTCATTTTCTAAATCAAAAATTTCAATATTTTGAATTAGAATATCTAATATTTTATCTTTTAATCCATTATTAATCAAAAATGAAAATTTATCACTTAAATAATCTGGTTTATATGTTAAAATTTCTCCCCTATCTTGTATTATTATTTTTAAATATTCTTCATTTTCAATAACAATATTTAATAAACGAATATTTTGCTGTAATTCTCCTTTTTTCATTGTTAAAAGTTCAGGAGTTACTTCTAAAGCATTTTTTATTTCATCTTCATTTAAATATTTTTTCAAAACCTCTACATTATCTTTTATTAATTCCAATTCTTCTGTAATAAAAGTTAAATCCTCTTCAATTATAATTCTAATTTGTGTAGCATTTAGGCCTAATGAAATTAAATATTTAATTTTTTCATGTAATACATTTCTATCAATTTCATTAGTTGTATATTCTAAAATAGAATCTATATCATCACTACTAAATCCTATTTTATTTAAATATTGTTTTATATCACTATTCATTTTTATCTCCCACTAAAATATTTATCATTTCCATATACTTTTTTTACATCAAATTTCTTTTTTAGATCATCTGAAGTTTTACCACTTTCTTGATATAACCTTAAAGATGAAATAAATGGACCATAAGTTTTATCTCCTTCTAAATTCCATTTTTTTATTAAAGCATACATAAGCTCTGGCGAAGTTCTGAAACTTCTTGGTTTATTTATTGCAAAATCTAAAGTATTAGAATCTTTTAAAATTTTAATTTGTAATTCTGTTCTAAGTATAGATGAAGATAATATTCCTGGATTCTCTCTTATAATTTTAGAAGTTTGAGAATAATTTAAAAGTTTATTATCTAATTTATTAACTATTAATTTTATTTTATTATTTAAGCTTATTGATAATAATGTTGGATAATCATATAACATTTGGTATAAATCTTTTTTTGAAATTTGATCTTCATTTTTTTCTATTTTATTGTTTCTTTGCTTAAAAAACTCTTTTAAACTGTTTAATTTTCTTTGAAGCATTTCTATACTATATTCATTTTTTCCAAATTTTCTTCTTCTGGCATTTAATTTTTCAAATATATATTCTTCTTTTTCTTCATCATTTAAACTATTATACTTATCTTTCAATAAACTATTTGTTATACCTATTTTCTTTTTAGTTTGCTTATCAGAAGATTTTTCATTTTCCATATCTTTTCTATGAAATTTTGAAAGTTTTTTTCTAGTTTCTACTCTTTTTGCATTAGAACTACTTAAATTAGCATATCTAACTAAAATATTATTTATTTTTGTTCTTCCATATCCTTTATATATTTGGGATATTTCTCTTATTGATTTTTCTTGATTTAAAAACAAATCAATAATTTCTTTTTCTATATTAGTAAAATCAAATAAATTTTCCATTTTATACCACTTTTCCTTTTAAATACCATCTATGATCTTCAACAATTTTAACTTTTACACTATCTCCAACTTTATAATTATCGTTTTTATCTATAATTACTACTTTATTTGTTGAAGTCCTTCCTTCAAATGTTTCATTATTATACTTACTTTGACCTTCTATTAATATTTTTTGGTTTGTTCCTATATATTTTTTATTATTCTCATCAACTCTAGATTCATATAACTCTTTTAATTTATTAAACCTTTTATGTTTTATCTCATCTGGAATTTGATCTTTTCTTCTACTTGCAACTGTTCCTTCTCTTTCAGAATATATAAACATAAAAATCTGTTCAAAATTAATTTTTCTAACAACATCTAGTGTATCTTCAAATTCTTCCTCTGTTTCTCCTGGAAAACCTACAATTATATCTGTGGATAATGTTAAACCTGGTATTTCATCTAACATTTTTTGAGCTAAATTTAAATATTGCTCTTTTGTATATTTTCTATTCATTTCTTTTAAAACTTTGCTATTTCCAGCTTGAAGTGGAAGATGTATAATTCTAGATATTTTTTCATTATTTTTTATTGCATCTATTACATCATCTGTAAAATCCTTTGGGTGTGGTGATATAAAATTAACTCTTTCTATTCCTTCAATTTTACAAACCTCATTTAATAAATCTGCAAAATTTTTAATTTTATCATTTCCTTTATATGAATTAACATTTTGTCCTAAAAGTGTAATTTCTTTATATCCTTCTAAAGCTAAACTTTTAACTTCTTCTAATATCTTCTCTGGTTTTCTACTCCTCTCTCTTCCTCTAACATAAGGTACTATACAATATGAACAAAAATTATTACAACCATACATTATTGTAACAGATGCTTTAAATTTACTATTTCTCTTTATTGGAAGACCCTCATAAATCTCTCCATCTATATCAATTATATCTTTTACTTTTTCATTATTTTGTATTGCTTTATAAACATCTTCTGGAAAATTTTGCATTGTATGTGTTCCAAATATTATATCTACAAATGGATAACTAGATTTCATTTTATCTAACATATTTTTTTCTTGCATCATGCAACCACCAATAGCCAATATAACATTTTTATTTTCTTTTATTTTTTTAATTTCACCAATTTTTCCAAATAATCTTTCTTCAGCATTTTCTCTAACACAACATGTATTAAATACTATTAGATCTGCATTTTTATAATCATTTATTTGAGTAAAATTCATTTCTTCAAGCATACCAGCTAATTTTTCTGAATCATTTTCATTTAATTGACATCCCATTGTTAAAATAGAATATTTTAAATTTTTATTTTTATTTTTTTCTTTTACTAAATTAATAAATTGCTCTTGGTTTTCTAGCATTTCATTTCCCTCCAAATTCTGTAATATTTTATAACATTTTGTCAGAATTTTCAAGCCAAAAAGCAATGATTTTGTAACACTTATAAATATATAATTTTATATTGATTTTTTTAAAAATTATAATTATAATTATTTCATGATTGAGTTTAAGGGGGTTCATTTATATGTATGATGAAGATTCATTCATTAACCATCTATTTTTTATTAAAATAAAAAGAATTTTTTATATAATACTTTTTAGTATTATAGGAGCGGCTTTAGGTGGTATAATTAGTTTTTATTTAATTGATGTTTTACTTTTTAGTAAACAATTAAGACTAGTTATTATTATAATTTCAACTCTTTTATTTTTTATGTTATCTTTATCTTTAACCTCAAATACTTCAAGAGAAATTCAAGATGGATATTGGAAAATAGCAGTACTTCGTAAATTAACTTTAATTTCAAAAAAATTAGATAATCTAGATAAATTAGATAATCTAGAAATTTTAGAAAATTTAATTGAACCACAAAATGCTAAACCTAAAAAAGTTTCTTCAAAAAAGAATAAAAATGAAAATAAAGTTTTAGAAAATGTTTAAAAAAACTCGATATTATATATCGAGTTTTTTATCTTGTAAATTCATAACCAGGTTTATCTAATAATTTAAACATATTCTTTTTATATTCTTCAACTCCTGGTTGATTAAATGGGTTAACTCCAAGTATATTTCCTGAAATTGCACAAGCCTTTTCAAAGAAATAAATTAGTTCTCCTATATTTTCCTCATCTAATTTATCTATTTCTATCATAAAGTTTGGAACATTTCCTGCAACATGAGCTAATATTGTTCCTTCCATTACTTTATTGTTAACATATGATAAGGTCTTTCCAGCTAAATAATTTAGCCCATCTAAATTTTGATCATCTTGTTGTATAACTATATCTGATGAAGCTTTTTTTATTTTTATTACTGTTTCCATTAAATCTCTTCTACCATCTTGTATATATTGTCCCATTGAATGTAAATCTGTAGTTAAATCAACTCCTGCAGGAAAAATTCCTTTTTTATTTTTTCCTTCACTTTCTCCAAAAAGTTGTTTCCACCATTCAGTTAAATAATGTAATTTTGGTTCATAATTAGCTAGTATTTCAATAGTCTTTCCTGAATTATATAATAAATTTCTTGCAACAGCATATTTATAACAATCATTATATTTTAAATTTGGTTCTGAATATTTATCTTGTGCATTTTTAGCTCCTTGCATTAATTTATCTATATTAATACCAGCTGTTGCTATAGGTAATAATCCAACTGCAGTTAAAACAGAATATCTACCTCCTACATTATCTGGTATTACGAAAGATTCATATTTTTCTTTATTTGCTAAAGTTTTTAATGCACCTCTTCTTCTATCTGTTGTAACATAAATTCTTTTTCTAGCTTCACTAACACCATATTTTGTTTCTAATACTTCTCTAAAAATTCTAAATGCTATTGCTGGTTCAGTAGTAGTTCCTGATTTTGATATAACATTAATAGATATATCTTTATCTGAAACAAATTCTAATAAATCATTTAAATATACTGGACTTAAGTTGTTTCCAACATACATAATTTGAGGTGTTTTTCTTTTTTCTTCTGGTAATCCATTATAAAAAGAATGTGATAAAGCATCTATAACAGCTCTTGCACCTAAATATGAACCACCTATTCCTATAACAATTAATACATCTGAATCTTTTTGAATTTTCTTTGCTGCTTTTTTTATTCTATTAAACTCATCTTTGTCATAATTTGTAGGAAGTTCCATCCATCCTAAAAATTCTCCAATTTTATTAGATTTTTCGTAAAGTTCATTATGTATTGCATTAACTTTTTCACTATATTTATCAATAATTTTTTCTTCTATGCTTGAATTTTCAAAATTAAATTTAATCATTTCAAACCCCCTTATAAAATTCACGGTGAAATTATATCATATTTAAAAATTTTTTCATATACTTTTATTGAATTTTTTATGCTAATTTTATAAATTATTTTCATTGACTTTTTATATATTAAGCTATATATTATAATATGTATTTTTTATATCAAAATTAATTTAAAGGAGACTTTTATGGCATTTGATGGTTTTATAACAAAAGCTGTTATATCAGAACTAAAACAAATAATTATAGGTGCAAAAGTTAATAAAGTATTACAACCTACCAAAAATGATATAATATTAAATCTTTATAATAATGGATCTAACTATAATTTAAATCTTTGCACGAATCCAGAATTTTGTAGAATATGTTTAACAACCTATTCAAAACAAAACCCACAAAATGCTTATAATTTTTGTATGTTACTTAGAAAATATTTAACAAACAGTAAAATTATAAATATATCTAATTACGATTTAGAACGAACTGTTGAAATTAAATTTGAATGTTATAATGAGCTAAATGATTTAGTTGTTAGAAAACTATTTATTGAAATTATGAGTAGACAAAGCAATATAATACTAACAAATGAAAATAATATTATTATAGACTCATTAAAGCATTTTGATAATACTCGTGATTTATTGCCAGCACATGAATATACTTTTACTCCTATAAAAAAAATAAGTTTTATTGAAATTAATAATGTTGAAAAATTTATAGAAATTGCAATTAATTCTAAAAATGTATATTTATCTACACATCTTGCTAATACATTTATTGGATTTAGTAAAACCTTTATCAAAGAAACATTAAAAAAATTAAATATTTCAGATACAGAATACTCAAAAGATAATTTAATTACATTATTTAATTATATAAATAACTTAATTACTAATTTAGGAACAAATAATGTTTTTTGTAGAAAAATTTCTGAAAAAGATTATACTATTTTTTATAAAAATGAAAGAGATTCATATAATTATGAACTTTCAAATAATGAAACTTTGCACATTAACTATTTCTTAGATGATTTTTATTATAAAAAAGAACAATTATCAATCTTCACTAATTCAAGAAATAGCTTACTAAAAATTGTTTCTGCTCATTTAAAAAAAGTTTATAAAAAAATAGAAAATATAAATTTGAAATTAAAAGAATGTGAAGAAATGGATATATTTAAATTATATGGCGAATTATTAACAGCAAATCTTTATAGAATTAATTCAAATAATAATTATGAAAATTTAACAGTTGAAAATTATTATGATAATAATAATCCTATAAATATTCCTCTTGATATAAGAATCTCTGTTCAAAAAAATATAGAAAAATATTTTAAAAAATATAATAAATTAAAAAATGCACTTTCTATTGTATCTGAACAAAAAAAAGAAGCTCAAAAAGAACTCTCTTACATTGAAACTATAGTTTTTAACTTAAGTAATGCAAAAACTTTAAATGATATTAATGAAGTTTATGAAGAAATAGCAGAAAATATTTCAATTAAAAAAAATCATTCTTCTAATAATAAAAAGAATTTAGATAAAATAGAACTTTTATCAACAAATATTGATGGCTTTACTGTTTATATTGGCAAAAATAATATTCAAAATGATTATATTAGTTTAAAATTTTCTAATCCTAATGATATATGGTTTCATACTCAAAAAATACATGGTAGTCATATATTACTTAAAAACTCTGAAAATTTAGAAATAGAAGAAATTCCAGAAAATGTACTATTTAATTGTGCTAAACTCGCAAAAGAAAATAGTAAAGCATCCAATAGTTTAAATGTTCCAGTTGATTATTGTTATGCTAAATTCGTAAAAAAACCTTCAGGAGCTAAGCCTGGTATGGTTATTTATACTAATTTTAAAACTATTATTGTAAAATAAAAAATCACTAAATTAGTGATTTTTTATTTTACTAACAATTTCAAAAGTATCCTTAGCTATCATTAATTCTTCATTAGTAGGTATAACATAAATTTTTACTTTTGAATCTTCTGTTGAAATACACTTTTCTTTTCCTCTAATTTTATTAGCTTTTAAATCTAATTTAATTCCAAAAGGTTCTAAGTATTTGCAAACTCTTTCTCTAGTTTCTAAACCATTTTCGCCAACTCCACCAGCAAATGTCAAAACATCTAGTCCTCCTAATGATATAATGTATTGACCTATAAATTGAGCTATTTTATAGCTTTGATTTTCTAGAGTTAAAATTGATCTTTGATCTTTCATATTATATCCATCTTCAACATCTTTAAAATCAGAAGATACTCCAGATACTCCCCATGCTCCAGATTGTTTATTTAAAATTTCTTCCATATCTTCTGGACCTAAATTATCTCTTTTCATTATATATGGTATTATTGCTGGATCTATATCACCACATCTTGTTGCCATTGGAATACCAGCAAGTGGTGTTAATCCCATTGATGTATCAACTGATTTTCCAGCATTTATTGCACATATTGATGCTCCTTGTCCTAAATGACAATTTATTATTTTCAAATCTTTTCTTCCTGTTATTTCTTCTACTCTTTGAGAAACATATTTATGACTAGTACCATGAAAACCATATTTTCTTATTTTATAACTTGTATAATATCTATATGGTATTTGATATATGTAAGCCTTTGGCTCCATTGTTTGATGAAATGCAGTATCAAATACTGCTACCATTGGTACATTAGGCAAAACTTTTTTTGCTGCCTTAATTCCTGCAACACCTGCTGGATTATGAAGTGGTGCTAAATCTGTACATTTTTCAATTTCTTCAATAACTAAATCATCTATTAATACAGATTCGCTAAACATTTCACCTCCATGAACTATTCTATGTCCTACTGCACCAATTTCTTCCAAATTTTCTATTAAATTATATTCTGGTTTTTGTAATACTTCTAAAACAAACTCTATAGCTTCATCATAATCTCTAGCTATATGTAATATTTCTTGTTTTTTTCCATCTATATTTAATTTTAAAGTAGTTTTCATTCCTCCTATTCTTACAAAATTTCCTTGTGCCATTCTTTCATCATTATCCATATTTATAAGTTGAAATTTTAAAGAAGAACTTCCACAGTTCAATACTAATATTTTCATAAATCTTCCTTTCTTTTATTTTACTAATTCATAAGTATCTTGAGCAATAAGTATTTCTTCATTTGTAGGTACAATATAAATATCAACTTTTGAATCATCACTTGATATTTTACATTCTTCTCCTCTTATTTTGTTTTTTTCTTTATCTAATTTTATACCAAAGCATTCTAAATAATTACAAATTCTTTCTCTTTCTTCTAATCCTTTTTCACCAATTCCACCTGCAAATGTTATAACATCAACACCATTTAAAGTAACAATAAATTTTGCAATATATTGTGCTATTATATAAGCTCTACTTTCTAAAGCTAATATAGATCTTTTATCTCCATGAGCTGCTGTTCTTTCTATATCTCTAAAATCTGTAGATACTCCAGATATTCCCCATGCTCCTGATTCTTTATTCATTATTCTAAGCATTTCATCTGGTTTTATATCATATAATTTCATAACAGTTGGTATAATTGATGGATCAACATCTCCACATCTTGTTCCCATAGGCAAACCTGCTAAAGGTGTTAATCCCATTGTAGTATCTATTGATTTTCCATTTTTTATTGCACATAAAGATGCTCCTTGTCCTAAATGACAATTTATTACTTTTAAATCTTCTCTTCCAATTATTTCTGTTATTCTTTTTGAAACATATCTATGTGAAATTCCATGAAATCCATATTTTCTTATTTTATAATCTTCATAATATTTATATGGTAACTGATATATATAAGCTTTTTCAGGTATTGTTTGATGAAATGCTGTATCAAATACTGCTACCATTGGAGTATTAGGTAATAATTTTTGACAAGCATAAATTCCTGCTAAACCTGCGGGATTATGTAATGGAGCAAGTGTTATACATTCTTCAATTACTTTAATCACTTTATCATCAATTACCACTGAATTTTTAAATTTTTCACCACCATGAACTATTCTATGCCCTACTGCTCCTATTTCATTAAAATTTCTTATAATTTTGTATTTTTCACTAACTAATAAATTTAAGATTTCTGAAATTGCTTCCTCAAAATCTCTTGCCGGATGCTCTATAACAGTTTTTTCTCCTCTTACATTAAAACGAAGTACAGATCTAGAACCACCTATTCTTTCATAATGTCCTTTCATAATTCTTTCATTTTTTTCCATATCAATTAATTGACATTTTAAAGAAGAACTTCCACAGTTTAAAACTAATACTTTCATAAAATACCTCCTTTATGTTAGCTATAAATATAAAATAAAACGTGGTACAAATATCGACTGCACCACGTTGTTTTTTTACATATTTTCAACAATTCTTTTTGTATCTCTAGCAATAACCATTTCTTCATCTGTAGGTATTATATAAACATCGATTTTAGAATCATCTGAAGAAATTTTTGTTTCTATACTTCTAACATTATTTTTTTCTAAATCTAATTTAACTCCCATCCACTCTAAATTTTCACATATTTTCTTTCTTATGTTTATTTGATTTTCACCTATTCCTCCTGTAAATACAATACAATCAATTCCTTTTAAAGATACTGCATATTTAGCAACAAATTGGGCAATAGTTTTTGTAAACAATTCTATAGCAACTTTCGCTTTAGGTTTATTATCTTCATAAGATGCAAGTTCAATTTCTCTAAAATCTGGATTTAACCCTGTCATTCCATATAAACCTGATTTTTTATTTAATATTGTATTTACTTCTTTTGCTGTTAAATTTTCTCTTTCCATTATTTCAGTTACAACTGATGGATCTAAATCTCCTGAACGTGTAACCATTGCAATTCCTCCTAAAGGAGAAAGTCCCATTGATGTATCTATTGATTTTCCTCCATCTATTGCACATATTGATGCACCTTGACCTAAATGGCAAGTAACTATTTTTAAATCTTCTATTGGTTTTCCAACTATTTCTGCACATTTTTTTGATACATATTGATGTGAAGTACCATGAAAACCATATTTTCTTATTCCATATTTTTCATAATATTCATAAGGAATTGGATATAGATAATTTTCTTTTGGCATTGTTTGATGAAATGCTGTATCAAATACTCCAACCATAGGAACATTAGGCATAGCTTTTTGACAAGCTCTAATTCCAAGAATTGTAGCTGGATTGTGAAGTGGTGCTAAACTAGAACATGATTCATATTTTTTTATTACCTCTTCATTTATAGCAACAGATTCACTAAATAATTCTCCACCATGAACTAGTCTATGACCTACTGCTGATATTTCTGATAAATCTTTTATTACACCATAATCTTTATGTACTAATTGTTCTAAAACTATTTTTAAAGCTTCCTCGTGATTCATAACAGGTGATTTTATAACATATTTTTCACCATTAACTTTATGAGTTACAAAAGCTTCGTTTTCTCCTATTCTTTCAAAATTTCCTTTTGCAAGTAGAGTTTCATTCTCCATATCAATTAATTGATATTTTAAAGAAGAACTTCCACAATTTACTACTAAAATTTTCATTAATATCCTCCTATTTATTATTTATTGTGCTTGAACTGCAGTAATAGCTATAACACCAGCAATATCTTCTGCTGAACAGCCTCTTGATAAGTCATTAACCGGTTTTGCTATACCTTGACAAAGAGGACCATATGCTTCTGCTTTACCTAGTCTTTGCGTTAATTTATATCCTATATTTCCAGCATCTAAATCTGGAAAAATTAATGTATTTGCATATCCTGCAATCTCACTTCCAGGTGCTTTACTTTTTCCAACAGATGGAACTATTGCAGAATCAAGTTGTAATTCTCCATCAACTTTCATTTCTGGATATTTTTCTTTAACCATATTTGTTGCATCTATAACTTTTTGTGTTAATTCAGATTTTGCACTTCCTTTTGTAGAATAAGAAAGCATAGCTACTTTTGATTCTTTTCCAACTAATTGCTCAAAACTCTTACTTGAAGAATAAGCAATTTCAACTAATTGCTCAGCTGTAGGGTTTTCATTAAGTCCACAATCTCCAAACACAAATACTCCATCTTCTCCATATTCACAATTAGGAACAACCATTAAAAAGAATGCTGATACAAGCTTTGTTCCAGGTGCAGTTTTTAGAATTTGAAGAGCTGGTCTTAAAGTATCTGAGGTAGAATGAATTGCTCCTGAAACTAAACCATCTGCTTCACCCAATTTTACCATCATCATACCAAAATAAACTTCATCTTTTACTAACTCTTTCGCCTGTTCTAATGTCATTCCTTTTTGTTTTCTTAATTCATATAAATTTTCCGCATATATTTCTTTTTTTTCTGATTCTAATGGATCTATTATAGTTGCTTTTGAAATATCTAAATTATTATCTTTAGCCATATTTTCAATTTTAGATTTATTACCTATTAAAACAATATTAGCATATCCCTCTTCTAGAGCTGTAGCTGCAGCTTTAATTGTTCTTATATCAGAAGCTTCTGGAAGTACAATTTTTTTAATATCTTGTTTTGCTCTTGCTTTTATACCATCTATAAAATTCATTTTCATCCTCCTTTTGTCTTTAAACTATGGTTATTATATAAAAATATAATTTTAAAGTCAATTTATTTTATTTACTGTTTTATACTCTCTACAATAATTATTTATAGGACATTCATTACATTTTGGTTTTCTTGCATTACAAATATTTCTTCCATGCCATACTAACAAATGATTTACATCATAATAATATTCTTTTGGTATTTGTTTTAATAAATCTTGTTCTATTTTCTCAGGTTCAGATTGTTTAGAAAAACCAATTTTATTTGAAATCCTTTTTGCATGTGTATCTACTGCAATTCCTTGTGGATTATGAAATGCTTCAAGCATTATTACATTAGCACTCTTTCTTCCAACTCCTGGAAGACTTTGTAAGTCTTCCATATTATTTGGTACAATTCCATTAAAATCATCTAATAGTTTTTGTGAGCATGCTTTAATGTTTTTTGCTTTATTTTTATAAAAACCACATGGATGAATTATTGTTTCTAATTCCTTTATATCTATTTTTGCTAATGCTTCTGGTGTATTGTATTTTGAAAATAATAATGGAGTTGTTTTATTTACTCTCTCATCTGTGCATTGTGCTGAAAGCATCACAGCTATCATCATTTCAAATGGAGTTGTAAAATCCAAACTACATGTAGCATCTGGATAATACTCTTTCAAAATTTTTATTATTTCTATTGCTTCTTTTTTATTTTTCATCTACTTTTTCATCTACTTCTTCTTTGTTTTTAACTTTTTTTGGAATTTTACAATATAATGATTTTATAATTAATCCAAATCCTAATGAAATCGCTAGAAGTCTAACAATAAAACCAACTATTGGAATATATTTCATAATATAAAGAACAATGTATACTAAAATAGAAATACCAATTTTTTTAATTTTTGACATATTTTCTTTAAACCAATTCTGAGCTATAACTATTGATGATATAGGTAATACAATAAATGCACTTACTAAATATAACATTATTAATATCATACCTATAGGTAATAGTACTTCTGTCACCATCAAAATTATTGATATAATTGGAATAACTATAAGACTAAGTAATCCTATACATATATTTTTTACATAGCTTTTCTTATCTAAACAGTTATCATTTTTTACATTTTTTTGTAATAAAATTATTAAACTAATAATTATTAATGTACTTATGATAGCAGTTATAAAATTTATAATTTCATCCTTTATATCTATTTGATTCTTTTCATTAGTTTCATATTTAACTTTTTCTCCGCTAATTAATCCTTCTTCAGCATTTAAATTTCCAGTATAAAAAATAGAACCAAATACATTAGGATTATTTTCATTCTTTTCTACATTTATATTATTTGAAATAGCATATAAATTACGATATATAGTTCCTTTTAAATTAAGCGTATCTGTAATAGTTTTTAAACCATTAACAATATATGCATATTCTCCTACATTTATATTTTCAGATAAAACATAAGCACCTTGTACAGTTCCTGAAATTTCAACATCAGAAGCAATTACATAAACATAACCTTCTATATTACCTTCTAATTTTACTTTATCTGCTATTATAAAAATATTACCTTCTATATAATTAGCTGAAATTTCAACATTTTTTCCAATTGCATAAATATCTCCATAAACATTTTCTGAAATATTAATATTGTCTTCAATTTTTGCAATATCCTTATATTCTACTACTTCTGTACCTTCATCTATGGCTTCACCCTCTACTGATATTGGCATTATACCATTATCTAAATCTTCCTGACTAGGAGTACTTGTTAACATACTTTCATCAATTTTAACTTCTGGTGTTTCTGTTGCAAATGCAAAACCAGATAGTATCAAAATTAAACAAGTAAAAGAAATTAAAATTTTTTTCATAATACACCTCTTTCTATATTTTTCACATTAAAGTGATTAATACCTATTCTTTTAATAGTTTTACTGCATCATATTTATTATCACTAGATATCAAATAATTACCAACAACTAATATATTTGCACCTGCCAATTTAGCTTCCTTAGAAGTTTTATCATTTATTCCACCATCAACTTCAATATCTATATCTATATTATTTTCATCAATATATTTTTTTAAATTTTCTACTTTTTCTAATGTTTCTGGAATAAGTTCTTGTCCTCCTTTTCCCGGAACAACAGTCATAACAAGTATCAAATGAATATATTTTAAATATTTTTTAATTTCTTCTATACTTGTATCTGGAGAAATTGCTATTCCTACTTTTGAACCACTTTGTTTTATTTCTTTAATTATATTTTGTGTTCTTTGTTCATCATTTTTCATTGATTCAATATGAAATGTAATTATTTGAGGTTCCAATATTAAATATTCATCGAGAAAATGTTTTACATCTTCAACCATTAAATGAATATCTAATCCTAAATTTGATATATGAGAAATTGTTAAAGCATATTCTTTCATTACATCTTCAGTATTTTTTTCAACGAATTTTCCATCCATTACATCAATATGAAAATAATCTATTTTCGCAGTTTCTAAATTATATAAATTTCTAACAGCATTTTCTTCATTCATTGTTAGTAATGATGCTGATATTTCAACCATATTATCCTCCTCATTAAATAGAGGCATGAAAATAAACACACGCCCCTATTAATTTTTACACATTATTGAAAAGTAACTGTTTGATCTCCATTATTAAAATCTATATTTCTAGTATCTTTAGTTACACCATTAACTTTAATTTTTACTTCTTTTACTCCTGAAGAAGTCCATGTTTTTGTAATATTAGTAGTATCCAAATTATAAGAATCACTTAATATTGTATCTTCTCCAACTTGTATAACTAATGTTCCTTTTTCTACTTGTGGTGTTGTAGGAACAGTTATTGTATTTCCATATTCATCTACTTTTGTTTCAAAACCAGACTGTGGAGTTGTATAATTCATTAAAGATTTTAAATTTACACTAATTGTAATAGTAGATTTTTTAGGTTGTTTATTAACAACAATTTGAACTTCTGTTCCTTCTTTTACTGTTTTACCTGCAGTAATACTTTGAGAAGTAACTATTCCATCAGATTTTGAAGCATTTTCTTCATATAATGTAGTTACACCCAATCCTAAAGCTGATAATTTTGTAACTGCATTATTTTCTGTTTCATTAACTAAATTTGGAACTACTACATCTTTAAATGCACTTCCTTTACTTACTGTTATTTCAATAACAGTAGCTGCTGTAATTTCTTCTCCCTCACCTGGTTCTACTTCAAGAACTATATTTGCTTGCGTTGTTTCACTGTTTTCTTCTACTATTTCATATTTTAATTCTAATTCGTCTAATAATTTTTTAACATCTTCTATATTTTTTCCAACCATTTTATCTGGAAGTTTTAATATTTTTTGTCCTTTACTTACAATTAAAGTAATTTTTTCTGTTACATTAATTTTATAGTTTTCTATAAATTCTGGTGTTTGAGAAATAACATATCCTTCCTCAACATCATCATTATATTCTTCTTCAACCTTAATATCTTTAAAACCAGCTTCATTCAATAATTTAATTGCTTCATCTTTTGTAATTTTTCCAGAACCATCACTATTTCCTGAAACATTTGGCATTTGAGCTTGCTCTGGTCTTGAACCATTTAAAATTGCTATTGTTCCATACATAGCAACTACAAAAATTATTACTGCGATTAAAACAATTGTTGCAGGTTTTGCCCATTTATGTTTTGAATAAAATTCTTTGATTTTACTTTGTTTTTTCTTATTATTTTCATTTTCAGATACTCGACTATTTCTTCTTTCACTATTTTTATCCATTTCAAGGTCATAAATTGTAGGAATAGTTTGTGTAGGAGAATTATCATTTCTTGTAGATAATACTACAAAATCTTCATTTGGTCTCTTTAAAGCTAAAGATAAATCATGAATCATTTCTGTAGCATTTTGATATCTTAAATTAGGATCTTTTTGCATTGCTTTTAAAATAATTCTATTTACACTAATAGG
>CANQEX010000010.1 GCA_947596225.1 uncultured Clostridia bacterium
CTAGTTTTGAAAATATGAAAGCATTGTCAAATTCAACTGATAAAAATAGAGCTAGTATTCCATTTGATAAAGAAAGAACAGGTTTTGTAATGGGTGAAGGTTCAGCTGTTGTTGTTTTAGAAGAATTAGAACATGCTAAAAAAAGAGGTGCTAAAATATATGCTGAAGTTATAGGGTATGGAACTACTTCAGATGCATATCATATTACTTCACCAGATCCAGAAGGAACTGGTGCTGCAAGAGCTATGGAAAGAGCTATAAATGATGCTGGAATTAAAGTAGAAGATGTTGATTATATAAATGCACATGGAACTTCAACACATTTAAATGATTCAACAGAAACAAAAGCTATAAAATTAGTATTTAAAGATAAAAGTAAAGATTTAATGATAAGTTCTACCAAAGGAAATACAGGACATTTATTAGGTGCAGCTGGTGCATTAGAAGCAATTATTTGTACAAAAGCAATTGAAGATGGAATTATTCCACCTACAATTAATTATAAAGTAAAAGATGAAGAATGTGATTTAAATATTGTTCCAAATAAACCTATAAAGAAAGATATAAAAATTGCAATGTCAAATTCTTTAGGGTTCGGTGGACATAATGCAAGTATAATTTTAAGAAAATTTGAAGATTAGGAGGTATAAATAAAATGGAGTATGAAAAAATTAAGCAATTAATGGAAGATATGGAAAACTCAAAATTAACTTTACTTGATATAGAATTTTCTGATGGATTTAAAATAAAAATGGAAAAGAAAAATGAAAATCAAGTTTTAGTTGGTGCACCTATTCAAAATATTACAAAAGCAGAAGTAAATAATAAAGATATTAAATCTGAAGAGACTAAAGAAGGTAATATTGTAAAATCTCCAATGATTGGAACTTTTTATATAAAGCCATCTCCTGATAGTAAACCATATGTTGAAGTAGGTTCAGAAGTAAAAAAAGGAACAGTTCTTTGTATAATTGAAGCTATGAAATTAATGAATGAAATTGAATCAGAATATGAGGGAAAAATAGTTGAAATTTTTGTTAAAGATGGAGAAACTGTAGATTATGGAAAACCTTTATTTAGAATTGTATAAACACAGAAAGCAGCATTAGCTGCTGCCTTCTGTATTTGATGGTTCGGTTGACACTGATTTATGCTGTATAGCAACTACCATTGATCTAAATACTTGTGTTTCTACGACTTCGTATATATCTAAATTTAATCCTAAATTTACCAGTATATTTTGTACTATATCTTTTGAAAAAGATATAGGATAATCACCAATAATTAATAATTCATTGGAGATAGAAACTGGTGTTTTGATATATACTGCGTATAGACTTAAAAGTATTTGGAGCTCAAAGGGATCAATCGTTGTGTCTATTAACCGTTTTGCTTTTTCGGTAAACAAGAGTTCACCAAGCATTTTTCTAATCATAAGGACCATCCCTCCTTGTTGTTAGTATTTTAAATTATACTACACTTTTTTTTAAAAGTAAATATAAAGATTGGAGAAAATTATGTTAGATAAAAATAAAATAAAAGAAATTATACCACAAAGAGAACCATTTTTAATGATAGATGAAGTGGAAGAATATACACCTGGAGAAGGTTGTATTGCTTATAAAAATGTATCTGAAGATGAATGGTATTTTAAAGGACATTTTCCAGGAAATCCTATTATGCCAGGTGTTTTAATTACAGAAAGTTTAGCTCAAGCAGGTGCTGTTGCAATTCTTTCTATGGAAGAAAATAAAGGGAAAAATGCTTTATTTGGTGGTATTGATAAAATGAAATTTAAAAAAATGGTTGTACCTGGTGATAGATTAAAGCTTGAAGTAAAAATAATAAAAAGAAAAGGTCCTATTGGTATAGGTGAAGCTATAGCAACAGTAGATGGAAAAATTGCTGCAAAAGGTGAACTTACATTTGCTGTTGTTTAAAAGGAGGAAAACATGAATAAAATTTTAATAGCTAATCGTGGTGAAATTGCAGTTCGCATTATTAGAGCATGTAAAGAAATGAACATAAAAACAGTAGCTGTATATTCAGAAGCTGATAAAGATGCTTTACATACTCGTTTAGCAGATGAAGCAATATGTATTGGTCCAGCACCATCTAATAGAAGTTATTTAAATATTAAAAACATAATAGAAGCTGCATATATTACTAGAGCAGATAGTATTCATCCAGGTTTTGGATTTTTGTCTGAAAATTCACAGTTTGCTAGTATTTGCAAAGAATCTAATATAAAATTTATTGGACCTACAAGTGAAGTAATAGATTTATTAGGAAATAAATCTAATTCAAAAGAGATGATGAAAAAAGCTGGAGTTCCTGTAATTCCCGGATCAGATGGAAGTGTAAAAAACATAGATGATGCTTTAAAAATTGCTGAAAAAATAGGTTATCCAGTAATGTTAAAAGCATCTGCTGGTGGTGGAGGAAAAGGAATTAGAATTATAAATAATTTTGAAGAACTTGAAGCAAACTTTAATTTAGTAAAACAAGAGGCAAAAAATGCTTTTAATGATGATGAAATATATATTGAAAAATTTATAAAAAATCCTAGACATGTAGAAATTCAAATATTAGCAGATGAATATGGTAATGTTATTCATCTTGGAGAAAGAGATTGTTCAATTCAAAGAAAACATCAGAAAGTTATAGAAGAAACACCATCAACAGCTATTGATGATAGGTTAAGAAATAAAATGGGTGAATCAGCAGTAAGAGCTGCAAAAACTGCAGGATATACCAGTTGCGGAACTGTAGAGTTTTTAGTAGATAGTGATAAGAATTACTATTTTATGGAAATGAATACAAGAATACAAGTAGAACATCCAATTACAGAAATGAGAACTGGAATTGATATTGTTAAAGAACAAATTAAAATAGCAGCTGGTGAAAAATTAAAATTCAAACAAAAAGACATAATTTTTAAAGGTCATTCAATAGAATGTAGAATAAATGCAGAAAATCCTAGTAAAAATTTTGCACCATGTCCTGGAAAAATTACTGGATTAAATTTACCAGGTGGAAATGGTGTAAGAATAGACTCTGCAATTTATGATGGATATACTATACCACCTTATTATGATTCAATGATTGCAAAAATAATTGTTTTTGGTAATAATAGAAATGAAGCTATTGCTAAAATGAAAAGAGCTTTAGAAGAACTAGTAATAGATGGTATAGAAACAAATAGAGATTTCTTATTTGATATTATAAGAAATCCAGATTTTATTAGAGGTAATTTTGATACATCTTTTATAGATAAAAATATGTAATTCAAAAATTGGGAGTGATAATGAATGATTGTAGATAAAATAAAAAAGAGAGCACCATCTGCTAAAAATAAACCAAGTAATATTGATATTCCTGTTGGAAAATGGATTAAGTGTGATGAATGTGGTGAGATTATTTATATTGAAACACTTAATAAAAATTTGAATATTTGTCCAAACTGTGGTCATTATTTTAGAATGCATATAAATAGAAGGCTAGAACAAATTATTGATAAAGGAACATTTGAAAGTTTTGATTTAAAACTAGAAACTAGTAATCCATTAAATATGGAAGAATATACTAAAAAATTAAAAGCATTAAGAGAAAAAACAGGTCTTGAAGAAGCTGTAGAATGTGGGACTGGTAAGATTAATGGAGAAAATGTTGTAATATGTATTATGGATAGTGGTTTTTTAATGGGAAGTATGGGAGTTGTAGTTGGAGAAAAAATAACATATGCAATAGAACAAGCAATAGAAAAAAAGTTTCCACTTATAATATTTTCTGTTTCTGGTGGAGCAAGAATGCAAGAAGGTATAATTTCTTTAATGCAGATGGCAAAAACAACTTCTGCACTTACAAAACTTGATAAAGCTGGAATTTTATATATTTCTGTTTTAACAGATCCTACTTATGGAGGAGTAACTGCTTCTTTTGCAAGTTTAGGTGATATTATTTTAGCAGAACCTAAAGCAATGATAGGATTTGCTGGTCAAAGAGTAATTGAACAAACTATTGGTGAGTCTCTTCCAGAAGGTTTTCAAACAGCTGAATTCCTTTTAGAACATGGTTTTATTGATAAAATAGTTGAAAGAAAAGATTTAAAAAATACTTTATATAAATTAATACAATATCATAAATAAAGAAGGTGAATAAATGTCAAATAAAAAAATATCTGCATGGGACAGAGTTGAAATTGCAAGAAATCCTAAAAGAAAAACTTCAATAGAATATATTGAAAAAATTTTTGATGAGTTTTTGGAATTGCATGGTGATAGAAGTTTTAAAGATGATAAAGCTATTATCTGTGGTCTTGGTAAAATTAAAAATCAAAATTTTACTATAATAGCAGAACAAAAAGGAAGAACTACAAAGGAAAATATAGAAAGAAATTTTGGAATGCCAAATCCTGAAAGTTATAGAAAAGCAATAAGATTTATGAATCAAGCAGAAAAATTTAAAAGACCAGTAATTACTTTTATAGATACAAAAGGTGCATATCCAGGGATTGGTGCTGAAGAAAGAGGTCAGCGGAGAAGCTATTGCTAAATCAATGTTTGAAATGGCAAAATTAGAAGTTCCTATAATTTGTATAGTTATTGGAGAAGGTTCAAGTGGTGGAGCATTAGCTATTGGAGTTGGTAATAAAGTTTTTATGCTTGAAAATGCAATTTATTCTATTCTTTCACCAGAAGGTTATAGTAGTATTTTATGGAAAGATCCTTCTCGAATAAAAGAGGCTGCTGAGAAAATGAAATTAACTGCTAAAGACTTATATGATTTAAAAGTTATTGATAAAATAATTAAAGAACCAGATGATGAGGATGCTTTTAACAAAATTTGTAAAAATTTAAGAAAAGAAATAGTATCTTCTATTTCAGAAATGAAAGAGATGTCTAAAGATGAGATTGTAGAACATAGATATCAGAAATTTAGAAATATGGGAGAATTTATAAAAATTTAATATAGGAGGAGATTATGTTATTAGAAGGGAAAAAAATATTAATAATGGGAATAAGAAATAAGTGGAGTATTGCTTTTGGAATTGCTAAATCTGCTTATGAGAATGGAGCAAAACTTATATTTACATATATGGGAGAAGAAAATAAAGAAAAAATTGAAGAATTAACAAAAGATTTTAAAGGAAGCAAAGCATATGTTTTAGATGGAGCTTCTGAAGATGATTTAGTTAAAAATGTTTTTACTAAAATTAAAGAGGAAAATGGAAAAATAGATGGAATAGTTCATGCTATTGCTCATGCAAATACCGAAGATTTACATAATGATTTTATTTATACTAGTAAAGAAGGCTTTTCACATGCAAATGATGTTAGTGCATATTCATTTGTTTTAACAGCTAGAATGGCAAAGGAATTAGATATGCTTAATGAAAATGCAAGTTTAGTAACACTAACATATCATGGTTCAACAAAAGTTTTAGAAGGATATAATGTTATGGGAGTAGCCAAAGCTGCATTAGAAGCAAGTGTAAGATATTTAGCTGAAAATTTGGGTAAAGAGCAGATGAGAGTAAATGCAATTTCTGCTGGTCCTATAAAAACTTTATCAGCTAAAGGAATTAAAGAGT
The DNA here is from genome assembly GCA_947596225.1 of uncultured Clostridia bacterium. GTDB lineage: Bacteria > Bacillota > Clostridia > TANB77 > CAG-508 > Scatovivens. Next base: position 5,594 of record CANQEX010000010.1, read on the forward strand.
TTTCTTCAATTTTAACAGTTGTGGAGGAAAAATCTCCATTACATAGAAATGTAACAACAGAACAAGTTGGAAATGTAGCAACATTTTTATTAAGTAATATGTCAGATGCTATTACAGGTCAAGTAATATATGCCGATAGTGGATATAACATTATGGGAGTATAATAAAAAATATAAAAATTTTTGAAACCAAAACCCATTTTACTTTGTATTAATAGTAAAGGGAGGAAAAGTTATGCAAAAAGAAACATATGTAGAAGAAAAAATACAAAAATATTCAGATATGATTTACAGAATTGCACTTACAAGATGTGGAACAATAGAAAATGCAGAAGATGTATTTCAAGAGGTTTTCTTAAAGTATAGCGAAAAAACACCAAAATTTGAAAATGCTGAACATGAAAAAGCTTGGTTTATTAGAGTTGCAATTAATTTAAGTAAGAATGTAAAGAAATCTGCTTGGAATAAAAAAATTGTTAGGTTAAATGAAAATTTAGAGTTTAATTCAAAACAAGAATATGATGTATTTTCTGCTGTTTGCGAACTACCTCAAAACTATAGAACTGTAGTTTATTTATTATACTATGAAGGATACAAAGTAAGAGAAATTTCAAAATTGATGAATAGAAGAGAAGGAACAATAAAAATATGGCTTTATAGGGCGAGAGAGATTTTGAAAGAAAAATTGGAAGGAGGTTTTGAAGATGAATAAGGATAATTACAAAAATGCAATAGACCAAATCCATGCAAGTGAAGAATTAAAGCAAAAAACATTTGAAAAAATTCAAAATAATAAAAGAAAATATAATTATGTTAAATATTTAGTGGCTTGTACAGCAATATTTGTAATAGCTTTTTCTGTTAGATTAGTATATTTAAATAAAAATACAGAGAATATAGAAAATGAAGAACCTAATATAGAAATAGCAACAATGAATATAGAAGAATTACCTCATTTTAAAAACATAGATGAATTAAAAGATGTTCTTAAAGAAAATGGATATGGTGGAGCAAGATATGAAGAAACAACAAAAGGTATGTTATCAGATGTTATATCAAATGCAGATAGTGCTGTTCAAGAAAAACTAGAAGATATTAATTATTCAACTACAAATGTACAAGTAGATAATGTTGATGAAGCAGATATCGTAAAAACAGATGGAGAATATATTTACTACATAACAAATAATAAAATTTATATAGTAGATCGAAATTTAGAAATTGTATCTAAAATTTATATTAAAAATAATAATGAATATTTTTCTCCATTTGAATTATATATAAATAAAAATAAACTTATAGTTCTTGGAAATTATTTTTCATATCAAGAAAAAACTTACAGTGAAAGTGAAGATGAAGTTTTAAAGGATAGAGCAAGTGTAACTTCAATAAATTTAGCAAAAGTATATGTATATGACATAACTGAAAAAAATTCTCCTAAACTTAAAAGAGAAGTTTCATTAGATGGAAATTATATTAATTCAAGAATGATAGGTGAGAATATATATTTTGTTAGTAGAAAATATCCACACTATTATGAAGATACCAAAGATCAAGAAATATTGCCAGTTGTAAAAGATTCTTTAGCAAATGAATCAAAAACTATTGATTGTACAGATATAATATATTTCAAAAACTCTAAAAATTATTGCTACATGTTAGTTGGTAGCTTTAATATAAATGATGAGAAAGAAGTAAATGTTCAAACTTTTTTTGGTGCAAGTGATAATATGTATGTAAGTCAGAAAAATTTATATCTTACAGAAACAGAATATGGTATAGGATTTAGTTATATAGATAGTAAAACTACTATTTACAAATTTAATCTTAACGATTCTATGTTAAATTTACAGTGTAAAGGAGAAGTTAATGGATATTTAAAAAATCAGTTTTCAATGGATGAATATGAAGGCAATTTAAGATTAGCAACAACAATTACTTTAGATGAAGAAAATGATATTACTGCAAACAATTTATATATTTTAAATGAGAATTTAGAAGAAATTGGTAAAATAGAAAATTTAGCAAAAGAAGAAAAAATTTATTCTGTAAGATTTATAGGAAAGATAGGCTATATTGTAACATTTAAACAAATAGATCCTTTATTTGTTATAGATTTATCAAATCCGAAAGAGCCAGTAGTTAAAGGTGAACTAAAAATACCGGGATATAGCTCATATTTACATCCTTATGATGAAACACATATTATTGGAATAGGAAATAATGTTAAAGATAATGGACATGGTGGAGTAACAAATTCTAATATGAAAATGTCTATGTTTGATGTATCTGATTTAGAAAATCCAAAAGAAATATTTAATGTAGATATTGGAAATTCATATGCTGATTCTTCAATAAGTTATAACCATAAAGCCTTGTTTTATAATAAATCAAAAAATTTAATAGGATTTCCTGTTGATCTTAGAGAACGTAAAGCTAAAGATGATAGAAATGGTTTTGTAGTTTTTAAAATAGATTTAGAGAAAAATGAATTTGAAAAATATGGGGAAATTTTGCAAGAAATTGATTATAAAACAAATATAGACAGAGCAATTTATATTGAAGATACATTATATACTTTAGCTGATTACAAAATAGTATCATATAATTTAACTTCTTTTGAAAAAATAAAAGAATTGAATTTGGAAGATTAATACTTATTGACATAAGGCATTCGAATGGTATAATTAATTGCAGAAGGGAAAAGTAAATGAGTGTTTTGATAACTATATTTTTAGGTATATTAATAGTAAGACTTATAGTAAAAGATTCAAATTTTACATCTAAACCAAATTTTATATTTAAAATGTTAGATACATTAGCAGAATCTAAAGATAAAATATATTTTTCAATAAACAAAGAATGTGTTGTTAAAGAGGTATATGGTGAGCTTGTAATTACTATTGATGCAATTAATTATTTTATTAAGGAAAAAAATGGAAAAACATTAGCTGAAGGTGATATTGTAAAAATATCTAAAGATAATTTAAAACGAGAAAAAATAAGTGAGTCTACTCCTATAATTGTAGAAAAATTAAAGAAAAAAAATTATATATTTAGGCAAAAATTAAAAATTACTTCTAAAAAAATAATAGAAAAGTTGTCATTAATATTTATAACTCTAATGGTAGTAGGAATTTTAATACTTGGAATATATTTTCAATTTAAAGCAGACGATTTTTTTAAAACAGCAATAAAAACTACTGCTATAATAACAGATATCAAAAGTGATTATACTGGAAGTGATACATCTTATTATGTTTATATTGATTACACAGTTGATGGAACTCTGTACCATAGTAAGTATGAGGAATATTATACTGGTATGAGTATTGGGCAAGAAGTAGAAATATATTATAATCCAGATAATCCATATGAAAATAAATGCAAAACTTCAAAATATGATGGATATATTATGATTTTATTCATTACTTTATGGGTTCTCGTTATATTTTATATTCAAAAGCGTGCTAAAGCTAATGATGACAATAATGATGATAATGATTAAATCCAGTAATAGCAAAGGGTTCATCCTAGCAACAATTTAGTAAAAATAAAATTTTCACATATTTAAAAGATGAATTGTAAAAAATATAAATACAAAAAGTAATAGTAGAAAAAGAACAATCGGGACAAATAAAAGCTGAATATGGAAAAGCTATTTTACTAAATGTATCGAAAAGATTATCAAAAGAAATTGGAAAAGGATTTTCAAAAAGCAATTTATTTAATATGAGAAAATTCTATCTAATGTATTCCAAAATTCCAGACACGTCTGGAATTTTTATAAATATTTTTTTATGGAAATTTTTTATCTATAACATTAAAATATAAAATTTTCCCATTCTTTTTATTAAGTAAAATGAAAATTGTTCAGAATATGTATAAAATAATAGTGATAGTTTATAAATATAATTGATATTTTAACTGCTAACAATTTTGTTAGCAGTATTTTTTTATGTTACATAAAATATAGTAAAGGAGGTAAAAAATGAAACAAATATTAGAAGTAAAAAATATAAGTAAAAAATACCAAGGAAAAGAAGGAGAAGTTTTAGCTATAAATAATGTTAATTTTAATATTAAAGAAGGTGAATTTGTTAGTATTATTGGACCAAGTGGATGTGGAAAATCAACTCTTCTTTCGATTATAGCTGGTTTAGAAGATAAAACAACAGGTGATATTTATATAGAAGGAGAAAAAATAAACGGTATTTCAGAAAAGATAGGTTATATGCTTCAAAGAGATTGTTTATTAGAGTGGAGAAATATATTAAATAATACAATATTTGGGCTTGAAATAAAAAATAATATAGATAAAGCTTCAAAACAATATGTAATAGATTTATTAAAAAAATATGATTTATATGATTTTATAAATAAATATCCAAGTGAGCTTTCAGGAGGAATGAGACAAAGAGTTGCTTTAATTAGAACTCTTGCTACTAGGCCAAAAATTTTGTTATTAGATGAAGCTTTTTCTGCACTTGATTATCAAACTAGAATAATGGTAACAAATGATATTTATGAAATTTTAAGAAAAGAAAAAATAACAACTTTAATGGTAACACATGATATTTCAGAAGCAATAAGTATGTCAGATAGAGTTTTAGTTTTAAGTAAAAGACCAGGAACTATAAAAAATATACATGAGATAAATTTTGATATAGATAATAGAACACCAATAAATTGTAGAGAAAGAACGGAATTTACCAATTATTTTAATATTTTATGGAAGGAGTTGGGAGTTGATGAAAAATAATATATCTGTTGAACGAAAAGAATATTTGAAAAAAATACGTAAAAGAAAATTTACTATTATATTTCTACAAATAGCTATATTAGTTGCTTTTTTAGTAATTTGGGAAATACTTGCAAATTTAGAAATTATAGATAGCTTTATAACAAGTAAACCAAGTAGAATATTTGAAACTTTTATGAATTTAAGCTCAAATGATTTATTAAAACATATTTTAGTAACAACATATGAAACTGTAATAGGCTTTTTAATTGGAACAACTTTAGGTGTTTTTATTGCAATTATATTATGGTGGTCTGATTATTTATCTGAAATTTTTGAACCATATTTGGTGGTATTAAATAGTTTACCTAAAGTAGCATTAGGACCTATAATTATTATTTGGGTTGGTGCTGGAACTCCTGCAATAATTGTTATGGCAGTTGCAATATCACTTATAGTAACAATTTTGGAAAATTTAAATGGATTTTTAAAAACAGATAAAGAAGTAATTAAAATGGCTAAAACTTTTAAAGCAACAAAATTTCAAATATTAACTAAAATAGTAATACCAGCAAATATTAGTACTTTTATAAATTCTTTGAAAGTAAATATAGGATTATCATTAGTAGGTGTTATTTCTGGAGAATTTTTAGTATCTAAAGCTGGTTTAGGATATTTAATAGTTTATGGTGGTCAAGTATTCAAATTAGATTTAGTTATGACAAGTGTAATAATACTTGGAATTCTTGCTGGTATAATGTATGGTGCTGTTTTACTACTAGAAAAAGTAATTACAAAAACAAGGTTTAATATTTAGTCAAGCACAATTAATCTTTACAAACATATGATATAAAAAGCTTTAATATGAAAATTTCATATTAAAAATATGTGATGGGAGGTTAAAAATGAATAAGAAGAATATTACTTCGATTGTAATTGCTGTAGTAGCTGTTATTGTAGCTATTATAATTATTATTAATGGCTTTACAAATCAAGATAATACTGAATTACAAACAATTAATTTAAGTGAGGTAACACGTTCTGTATTTTATTCGCCACAATATGTTGCTATAAAAAATGGATATTTTGAGAAAAATGGTATGAAAATTGAACTCACAACAGGGCAAGGAGCAGATGCTGTTATGACAGCAGTATTAGCAAATCAAGCAGATATAGGTTTTGCTGGACCAGAAGCTTCGATATATGTTTATAATGAAGGAAAAGAAGATCATACAGAAGTATTTGCACAACTTACTAAAAGAGATGGATCTTTTTTAATTTCAAGAGAACCAAATGATAATTTTTCATGGAAGGATATAAAGGGTAAAACAGTTATTCCAGGAAGAAAAGGTGGAGTTCCATATATGACTTTAGAATATGTTTTAAAACAAAATGAAATAAATCCACAAACAGATGCAAGTTTAGATGACAGTATAAAGTTTGACTTAATGGCTGGAGCTTTTTCTGCTGGAAATGCAGATTATGTAACATTGTTTGAACCAACTGCTTCTCAAACAGTTGCTCAAGGTAAAGGATATATTGTTGCTTCAATTGGTGAGGCAGCAGGTGAAATTCCATATACAGCATATTTTGCAAAACAAAGCTATATTAATGAAAATAAAGATATAATACAAGGTTTTACAAATAGTATTTATGAAGGTCAACAATGGGTGAAAAATCATACAGCTAGAGAAATTGCCGAAGTTGTTCAAGAATTTTTCCCAGATACAGATTTAGATATGTTAGAATCTGCAATACAAAGCTATAAAAATATTGATGCTTGGAATGAAACTCCAGTTATGACTGAAGAAAGTTTTTCAAGGTTAGAAGATGTTATGATTGAAGCAGGAGAATTACAAGAAAAAGTACCATTTAATGAAATTGTAAATAATACTTATGCTGAAAATGCTATAAAATAGGCTTGATTTAAAAATATAAATTGTTTAAAATAAAACTATAGTGAAATTTTTTACTATAGTTTTATTTTTGGGGGAAATAATGAACTGGATATTTTTTTTAATAATGTATTTAATTTTTTCTGTTATATTTAATCAAGCTTATAAAGTGTCAACAAAAAATCTAAAAAATGCGGGTGCATTAACAATTTTATTAGAATTAATTGCAGTAATTACACTTATATTTTGTATACCATTTTTTGAAATAAAATTTCCTAGTGATATAAAAGTATATCTGTTTTTAGGGTTATCTGTGATATTTTATACATTATCAGATAGATTAAATACTACTGTAAGAAGTGGAATAGAAGCATCAACTTTTAATATAATTCTTCAATTATCAACTGTATTTATGATTTTTGCTGGATTAATATTTTTTAAAGAGCCTTTTATAATAAATAAATTTATAGGAGCTATATTAATTATTGTAAGTAATATTTTAGTATTTTATAAAAAAGGAAATCAAAAAATAGATAAGTATGTGTTTTTAGGAATTCTAGCTAATTTATCTTTTACAGTTGCACTATTTTTAGATGTTAATATCTCAGATAATTTTAATTTACCAATATATGCTGGTATTACATTAGGAGTTCCAGCGATTTTAATATTTATTTTTGAAAAAATTAAAATTGCTGATTTAAAAGATGAATTTATAAATGGAAATAAAAAGGCAATGATACTAACTTCAGTTACTTGGGGACTTTCAATAATTTTTCAATTAAGAGCATATCAACTTGGAAATGTAAGTATTGTAGCACCACTTGGAGCTTTAACTGTAATTATAAATGTTATTGTTGGATATATATTTTTAAATGAAAAAGATAATTTATTAAAAAAATTAATATCTGCACTTTTAATTATATTTGGTATAATTTTAATAAAAATATAACTTAACATTCTTCCATATTTTGCATAAACTATATAAAGATTTAGTTAGGTAGGTTTATGCTTATGGAAAAAATAAAAATTATTATAGATATTATTAAAAATAATATTGTAAAAATATTTAAAGGTTTGTATGAAGATGCAAAAAATATAAAGGAAAAAGATCCAGCTGCTAGAAGTTTAATAGAAGTAATTATATTATATTCAGGATTTCATGCACTATTTTTTCATCGTATTGCACATCTTTTATATAAAAAGAAAATATATTTTATTGCTAGATTAATTTCTCAAGTTTCTAGATTTTTTACAGGAATAGAAATTCATCCAGGTGCTAAAATTGGAAAAAGATTATTTATAGATCATGGTATTGGAATAGTTATTGGCGAAACAGCAGAAATTGGAGATGATTGTACAATATATCATAATGTAACATTAGGTGGAACAGGAAAAGACATAAATAAAAGACATCCTACTCTTAAAAACAATGTTTTAGTAGGAACAGGTGCAAAAGTATTAGGGCCAATAGTAATAGAAAATAATGCAAAAATTGGTGCTGGTGCAGTTGTTTTAAAAGATGTAAAAGAAAATGAAACTGTTGTTGGTATTCCTGCAAGTAAAATATAATAAATATGTTGTTGAATAAAATAAATTTCTGTGATAATATTTAATAGAAAAAAATGAAAGGAGAAATAATTATGAGTAAAGAATTAATAATTAAAAAATGTAATAAATGTGGAGAGCTTGTAAAAGTACTTAAAGATAATTGTGAAGTAGTATGCTGTGGAGAGCCTATGAAAAAATTAATACCAAATTCTGTAGATGCAACAATAGAAAAACATGTTCCAGAATATGAAGTAAAAGATGGAAAAATATTTGTAAAAGTTAATCATGTAATGGAAGAAGACCATTATATTGAGTGGATTTCTATTGTAATGGATGGAAAAGAATGTACAACATATTTAAAACCGGGAATGGAAGCTAAAGCTCATTGTAAATATGTTCCTGGTTCTACAATATATGCTTATTGTAATAAACATGAATTATGGAAAAAAGAAGTAGAGTAAAATGTTTAGATTAGAAAATATAAAAATATATGAAGATTTATCTGAAGAAGAAGTTCTAAAACAAGCATGTAGTAAATATAAAATAGATTTTAAAAATATAAAAAAATATAGTATTTATAAGAAATCTATAGATGCTAGAAATAAATCTAATATTCATTATAATTATACTATTGATATAGATTATAATGGAAATAGAAAAATAAAAAATGCTAAAATTGTTTCTGAAGAAAATTTTGAATTAAATATAAATGTAAAAAGAAAAAGTAAGGTAAGACCAGTAATAGTTGGAGCTGGTCCTGCCGGACTTTTTTGTGCGTTAATATTGGTACAAAATGGAATAAAGCCAATTATAATTGAGCGAGGTAAAAGGGTAGAAGAAAGAGAAAAAATAGTACAAGCATTTTTAGAAAAAGGAAAATTAGACTGTAATACAAATGTTCAATTTGGAGAAGGTGGAGCTGGAACTTTTTCAGATGGTAAATTAACTACAAATGTTAATAACCCTTTATGTAGAAAAGTACTTAAAGAATTTGTGAATTTTGGTGCACCGAATCAAATAATGTATATAAATAAACCTCATATTGGAACAGATAACTTAATAAAAATAATTTCTAATATGAGAAATTATATAATAGAAAATGGAGGAGAATTTATATTTGAAGAAAAAGTTATTGATTTCACAATAAAAAATGAAAATATAAGTTCTATAATTACTGAAAAAAGAGAAATTTCTACAGATACTGCAGTTTTTGCAATAGGACACAGTGCTAGAGATACATTTGAAAAAATATATGAAAAAGGCTTAAATATGGAAAAAAAGAGTTTTTCTGTAGGAGTTAGAATTGAACATAAACAACAAATGATAAATAATTCTCAATATGGTACAAAATCAAAATTAAAATTACCACCTGCAGAATATAAACTTGCATATCATGGAGAAAATCGTTCATGTTACACATTTTGTATGTGCCCAGGAGGAGTTGTAATTGCTTCTTCTAGTAATGAAGGAGAGGTTGTTACAAATGGTATGAGTAAATTTGCTCGTAATGAAGAAAATGCAAATAGTGCAGTATTAGTAAATGTAACACCAGAAGATTTTGAAGGAAGTTCTCCATTACAAGGAATGTATTTTCAAAAAGAATTAGAGCAAAAAGCTTTTAAATTAGGTGGCGAAAACTATTATGCACCAGTACAAAGAGTAGAAGATTTTTTTGAAAATAGAAAAACTGTAAAATTAGGAGAAGTAAAACCAAGTTATAAACCAGGAGTAACTTTATCTAATTTACAAGAAATTTTACCGAGTTATGTTACTAAAACTCTAAAAGAAGGATTATTAGATTTTGACAAAAAAATAAAAGGATTTGCAAATAAAGATGCAATATTAACTGGAGTTGAAACAAGAAGTTCTTCACCAGTTAGAATAATAAGAAATGATAATTTTGAAGCAAATGTAAAAGGATTTTATCCATGTGGAGAAGGGGCTGGTTATGCTGGTGGAATTATGACAGCAAGTATAGATGGAATAAAATGTGCTATAAAAATATTAGAAAAAGAATAAACTTGACGAAAACTCGTAAAGAGAGTAAAATAACAAATAGAGTAAATTGAATAGTCGCTGGTGAAATTCGAAAGGATTCACGAGAGGAAAGTCCGGGCTCCATAAGAGCAATGATACTTGATAACGTCAAGCGGGGGCAACCCTAGGGAAAGTGCAACAGAAAATAACAACCATTTTGGTTCAGGTGAAAAGGCGGAGTAAAAGCCCACCAGCAGTATAGTGATATACTGGCTGTGTAAACCCTATCTGGAGCAACACCTTGGTAAAGAATGTTAAGACTGCTCGTCATATTCTTGTAAATCCTTGAGTGGCTTGAAATATATAGCAATATATATTCTAGATAAATGACTATTCACGACAGAACCCGGCTTATAGATTTACTTTAAAGAAGTGCAATTTGCACTTCTTTTGTTAAATAAATGTAAATAAATTGTTATTTATTTTATATATTATTTGTTTTATAATATATATGTATATTATAAAAAGAAAGTTGGTATATAAATGGGAATAAGAGATTTTTTAAATAATATGTTTGGAAATAAGGAGAAAGAACAAACAGAGAATACTAAACAAACAGTTTCTTCAATGGGAATACCAATAGAAGATTATATAAATGCTAGAACAATATATTTAAGAGATATTGAAGATACCAATAAACATTTTTTATATGCAAATGGAGAGCAAAATACTATATATAAAGCTGTATTATGGAGAACAGATGGATTAGAAAATGAAATGTTATTGGCTGCTCAATCACAAATTAGTTTTGAATTACCTGTTGGAATGTCAATAGATGAAGCTATTCAAAATGGAATTATAAGTAATCTTTTAAATAGTGGTAGAGCACAAGAACAAAATTTAAGATCTGATAGAGTAAATCATTTAGGTAAAGTTAATATGCAAACTGGTATTGTTGAGCCATCTCATAATGCAGTTGAAAAATGGGTAGAAGATAATTTAACTAGTAAACTTAGACAAATACAAGAAGAAAGAAGAACTCAAGATGCTCAATTAAACGAACAACGTAGAAGAGAAGAAGAAAAAACAAATCAAAATATAAATGAAACAAATTCATATTACGAAAATATGAGAAAGGAAAGAAAGCAGAATCCTAGATTTACAAGTGAAGGTCATGGAGAGTATAGATTAAATAATCCTGTTAATGGCGATATAGTAAGTTTACAAATTCTAGGTAATCCAATGCAAATAAAAGATAGTTCAGGAAGTTATAATTATTTCTATAATGCAATTAGACAAGATATTTTTCGTGAGGATGATGCTATAAATCTAAACCCAAATGTAAAACCAAATCTTCAATTCTCTTTACCATATAAAATTGAAGATATGTGTCAATTTGCAAATGATGATCGTTATCCAGATAATTCTAGAGGAATTGCAAATATGATGCAAAACCTTTTAAATATGAAAGGACCATATCATAATTCATTATATGTTGGAGGAATAAGTTTTAAAGATGGCATGTTAGTATTTGCAGATGATGCTACAAAAAAAGAAATTATAGATACATATTTACTACAAAAAGAAGAACAAGATAGAAAAAAAGGATATGAAGATGGACCAAATGATAGATAAAAGGAGAAGAAAATGTACGATATATATGCAGATTTACATGTACATATAGGAAGAAGTGAAAGTAATAAGCCAATTAAAATAACAGCTGCTAAAAGTTTAAATTTTGCAAATATTGCAAAAGAATGTGTAGAAAGAAAAGGAATAAACTTAGTCGGAATTATTGATTGTGCTTCACCATATGTAATAGAGGATATTGAAAATTTTTTAAAAACAGGTGAAGCATATGAAATTGAAGATGGTGGAATAATTTATAAAGATAAAGTTTGTATAATATTAGGTAGTGAAATAGAAACTTCTGAAGTAAATGACGAAGGAAAAACAGGAAGTGCTCATAATTTATGCTATTTTCCAAAATTAGCAGATATAAAAGCTTTTTCAAATGAAATGAGCCATCATATAAAAAATATCACATTAAGTTCTCAAAGAGCAGATATTTCAGCATATAATTTAGTAGATATTGTAGAAAAATATAATGGTGTTTTAATTCCAGCTCATTGCTTTACACCTTATAAAAGTTTTTATGGAAATTGCACAGATTCTTTAAAAAAGATTTTTAAAGAAAAGTATGATAAAATTCCAGCTATTGAGTTAGGATTAAGTTCAGATACTTTTTTAGCTGATCAAATAAGCGAATTAGAAACCAAAACTTTTTTGACTAATTCTGATGCACATTCACTTCCAAGGATTGCAAGAGAATATAATAAAATGCAATTAGAAGGAATAAGTTTTAAAGAATTTTTAATGGCAATCAAAAATGAAGGTGGAAGAAAAATTGTTGCAAATTATGGTTTAGATCCAAAACTGGGAAAATATAATAGAACTTATTGTGAAGTTTGTGGTAAAAGAATACCTGGCGAAGCTCCTGTAACAAAATGTGATACTTGTGACAGTAGAAATATTACAATGGGTGTTTATGATAGAATAGAGATAATAAAAGATAGAAAAGAAACCAAAAGTCCTGACTTTAGACCTGAATACATATATCAATATCCACTTACATTTATTCCAGGAGTTGGAGGAAAAACAATAGATAAATTATTAAATCATTTCGGAACAGAAATGACAATCTTACATAAATTATCAGATGATGATATAGAAGCTGTTGTAGGTAAAAAAATAGCTCAAAACATTGTATTAGCACGTGATGGAAAAATGCATGTTATAGAAGGTGGAGGAGGAGTTTACGGAAAAGTCGAATAATTATAATTTTATTGAATAAACTTTAATAATTAAATGAACTATATATAGTTCATTTTTTATTTAAAAGTTTGTAAAGGATATAAAATGAAAAATATATTATTAGACTACATTTCCAAGAATAAAAAGAATTTTATAGTAATAATTGTATTATTTTGTATAGGAATTGCTGTTGGAGTATTATTTATAAATAATTCTAATGATCTGCAAAAAAATGAATTAAATGAATATATTAATAATTTAATAGAAAATATAAAAAATTCAGAAAATATTGATACCTTTAATATGTTGATTTTAAGCATAAAGCAAAATGTTGGTTTTATATTGTTAGTATGGTTTTTAGGTTGTACGATTATTGGAGGAATATTCATATATATAACAATTTTATATAAAGGATTTTCTATAGGATATACAATATCTGCTATGATAGCTGTTCTTGGTGTGAAACAAGGAATTATTATTTCTATAATTTCATTATTGCTTCAAAATATAATTTTCTTACCAGCCTTTTTTATAATAGCAGAAAATCGGAATAAAATTATATAAGGGTATATATAAAAGATGCATTAATTTAAAAGAAGAAGTAATAAGACATACTGTAATTATGTTGATTTCAATTATATTAGCAATATTGGCAAGTGTTATTGAAGTATATTTTTCTATGAATTTATTAATATTTTTAAAAGAAATTCTTTAAAAAACCTTTACTTTTTTTAAGATATTTGATATAACATAAATACCTTATGTAAATTATGTTGTTCATATAATTAAAAAATTAAGGCAATACTATTTTGATAGGAGAGGTTAAATAATGGAAAAACAAATTAAACTTTTTTTGGATTTTCTTGAAAATGATAAAAAATTGTCAGCAAACACATTACAATCTTACAAAAGAGATATTACACAATATCAAGAATACATAGAGAAAAATGGTTTAAACTATTCTAAAGTTAATAATGAAGATATTGATGAATATTTTAAAAATTTAAAAGCAATGAATAAAAAAACTTCAACTATATCTAGAAACTTAGCAACAATAAGATCATTTTATCAGTTCTTATTAAGAACTAAAAAAATAAAAAAAGATCCAACAATAGGAGTACAATCTCCTAAAGTTGAAAAAAAAGTTCCTAGTATTTTAACTTCAAAAGAAGTAGAATTGTTATTAGAACAACCTAAAAGTATAGATTTAAAAGGAATTAGAGATAAAGCAATGCTTGAATTTGCATATGCTACAGGAATGAGAGTTACAGAAATTATTTCTTTAGATATTGATGATGTAAATTTAGAAAAAGCATATGTTGTATGCAGTAATGGTGTAAAAAAGAGAAATATTCCTTTAGGTTCAATTTCATTAAAAGCATTAAAAGATTATATTGAAAAGGCTAGACCAATATTAATTAAAGATGAAAAAGTAACAGCTTTATTTGTAAATATAAATGGAAAAAGATTAACAAGACAAGGTTTTTGGAAAATTGTAAAATTCTACAAAGAACAAGCTCATATATCTAAAGATATAACACCACATGTTTTAAGACATTCTTTTGCAACACATTTATTACAAAATGGAGCAGATTTAAAAGCTATTCAAACTATGTTAGGTCATTCAGATATATCATCAACACAAGTATATATGCAATTTCAAGATGAAAATTTAAAAGATGTTTATAAAAAAGCTCATCCAAGAGCATAGAAAAAAGGAATGGGGTTAACCATTCCTTTTTTTTGATGTTTCATACATGTAACAAGCTAAAATTCCTGCTAAAGAAAACAAGAATGTACTTAGTGACATGAATCGAAAAATTTTAAGTACCAAAACCAGTAAAACACTTATTGCATATCCGTTATTAATAATTTCAAATTTTGAAAGAATGTACCTTATTAATAACGGAAGCAACGCACATACTAGTAATGTTACTACTGGCCAGAACATTATCCGTAAGGCCAAAATAACTAAAACAACGAGTAACAGGTTTTTTACAACTTTTTTTGCTGTCATAAAACATCCTCCTTTTTAGCTATTATTGAAGATATTCTTCTTCAATGTAAATTATTGAAACGTCAATTAATTATACCATGTTTTACTATTAATTACAAGTCTTTGCTTAGTTCATAAATTGCTTCTGCATAAATTTTACAAGATAAAATTAATTTATCAATTTCTATAAATTCATCTACTTGATGACACATATCTAAATCACCTGGAAAAGTTGCACCATAAGAAACACAATTATTAAATGCTCTTGCATAAGTACCACCACCAATTGCTATAGGAGCTTCTTTTAATCCTGTTTTTTTATTAAATATATTAACTAAAGTTTTTACTAAATAACTATTTCTATCAATATATAAAGGTTCTTGAATTCCCAATTTATTTATTTCTAAATTTTTAAACTCATTTTTAAAAATGTCATATTTTTCTTTAATATTTTCTAAGTCAAATGTAACTGGAACTCTTAAATTAATTTTTATTATTAAATTATTTTCTATATAGTCTAAAACAGCTACATTAGAAGTTAATATTCCAGATTCATCTTCAATTTTATTTCCCATAAATTTAGGGCTTTCAATATCGAAGATACCAGAATTATATAGTGTTTGTAAATAATTTGAATCAAATTCAAAATTATTTAACAAAAATTTTACGAGTGTTGTTATTGCATTTTTACCAAGCTCAGGATGTGCAGCATGTGAAGCAATTCCAAAAGCTTCTATTTTAAATGTTTTAGAATCTAATTTTTGTATTTGAATATTACTAGGAAGTTTTGAAAATATTGGTATTTCTTTATTTGCTTTTAATGTAATAGAACAATATTTTGGAACAACATTTATAGCATTATTATTACAATTAATATCTATAATTGAAAAATCTTTTATAGAAAAAGAGTTCTTTAATTCAATAGACATAATACCTTTTTCAGCATAAATGGCAGGAAAATTAGCATCAGGACTAAATCCAATAGTAGGCCATTCTTCATGATTTTTATAATAATTAATACATTTCCAATCTTTTTCTTCATTAAGACCTAAAATTAACCTTATCCTTTTAGAAACTTTAGTAGAATCTTTTATTGCTTTCATAGCATATAATGCAGAAACAACAGGACCTTTATCATCAATAGCACCTCTACCAAATAGCTTACCATCTTTAATGCAAGGTTCAAATGGAGGAGAAGACCATCCATCTTCAGATAAAGCAGGAACAACATCTAGATGACCAATAATACCAACTAAATCTTTTCCTTCACCAAATTCAATATAACCACAATATCCATCAATATTTTTTGTTTTAAATCCCATTGATTTACCAAGATTTAATATATATTCTAGGGCTTTAGAGCATTCTTCACCAAACGGTTTTAAAGGTATATCATTGTCTTGTGAAACACTTGGTATTCTTATTAAATTTGAAACAGTATCAATGATATTATTTTTTGATTTTTCTATTAATTCATCAAACATAAACCTCTCCTTTCAAAATTAATATTTTAATTATTATATACCAAAAAATAAATAATGTTATAAAAAATATATTAAAAAACTTGAATTAATAAAAAATTATGTATAAAATAATATCAGTAAACAAAAGTAAAAAATTTAGGAGGGTAAAAAATGAAAAATCAAAAAGGTATAACATTAGTTGCTTTAATATTAATTATGGTAGTTTTGTTAATTTTAGCTGGTATATCAATATCACTTGTTTTAACAGATAAAAAGGTAAAAACAGAGACAGAAATGAATGACAATTCATATACAGTAGATGATGACGTTCTTTTTGACATAAACGGAAATCCAATTACTAGTTCAGAAGATGAAGAAAATGAGGTTGATGATAACTCAGTTGTAGAATCTACTTTAGATGAAAATACTGTAAACACAACAAATACTGTAAGTAATGAAATTGCTAATGAAGTAAATAATGTAACTTTATAATAAATAAAAATGAAATAAGAAAGTTTGTAAAAAATGTTAAATATCAATGTTATATGTGTTGGAAAATTAAAAGAAAAATATTTAAAAGAAGCAGTTTTAGAATATTCTAAAAGATTGTCAAAATACTGCAATTTAAAAATTATTGAAATATCAGATGAAAAACTTCCAAATAAAATAAATAAAAATACTATACAAGAAGTAAAAAGTAAAGAAGGAATGAAAATATTAGATAGTATAAAGAAAGACTCATATATTATTGCACTAGATTTATATGGAAAACAATTTACTTCAGAAGAATTTTCAGAAAAAATTGAAGATATTTCTGTAAGAGGATATAGTAGTATAACTTTTATTATAGGTGGAACATTGGGTATTTCAAAAGCAGTATTAAATAAATGCAATGAATTAGTATGTTTTTCTAAAATGACATTCCCACATCAGTTAATAAGAGTATTTTTGCTTGAACAAATATTTAGAGCTTTTAAAATTTCAAATAATGAAACATATCATTGGTAATTAATTGATATTAATTTTTTTATGTGATATAATATTTATGTATATGATATTGTGTATTGGAACATATTCCACTAAAAAGATAATTGTATAATGTTTATCATATACTATAGGAGTAGGAGGAAACTCCTACTTTTCTATTATAGGAGAAAAATATGTGGAGAAATTATTTTTTGCAAATTCAAAATAAATATAATATGAGATTAAGTATATCAGAACCATTAGTTATTAGATTTGATGGAAAAGATGTTACAAAAGATAATACAATAAATTTATTTGATATATATAATGGGAGTTTTGCGGATAGTATAGAAAAAACTGTGAAATTCTTTACAGCTAAATATCATGCTTTTTCTATATTTGGATCAGATGAAATTAGTTTTATATTTCCAGACCCTATGAGTATTATATCTGATTTAGATGTAGAAAAATCTAATCGTTCAAACAAGATAATTTCATTATTTTCTCAATACTTATTTAATTATTTTAATTCTTTGTATAAAGGAAGAATTATATTTTGGGATGTTAAAGCATTTTCAATACATAAAGAAAAATTAAGTTCTTATATAAAATATCGTTCAGGAAGCTTAAAAAATGTAGTAGTTACATATTTCTTAAAAAAGAAAAGAGTAATAATAGGAGATAAACCTTTAAAACAATTATTAAATGAAGCACAAGAATTTGATGATTATAAAATGCTAGAAAAAGTTCAAAATGGAAGATTATATTATGATGGTAGTGAAATCGATATAATAGATTATTTAGAAAATGGAAAAATAACTAATCTTAAAAAAGAAGTATTTACTGATGATTATATAGATTTATCAAGTTTTTAGAAGAAAAGAGGTTTTATGGAAGGAATAATTTTAATAGATAAACCTAAAGGTTTTACTTCTCAAGATGCAGTATCTAAAACAAAAAAAATATTAAATGTAAAGAAAGCTGGACATACTGGAACTTTAGATCCAATGGCTACAGGTGTTTTACCGATATTACTTGGAAATTATACAAAATTATCAAAATATCTTATTGAGCATGATAAAAAATATATTGCAAAAATAAAATTAGGTGAAAAAACAGATACAGGTGATATAGAAGGGAAAATTATTGAAACAAAACAAGTTAATATATCTAATTTAAAAAAAGTTGAAAAAATATTAGAAGAATTTATAGGAAAACAAGAACAAATTCCTCCAATGTATTCTGCAATAAAAGTTAATGGAAAAAAGTTATATGAATATGCAAGAGAAGGAATAAATATAAAAGTTAATCCTAGAAATATAGAAATATATAATATAAAACTTATTAATATTGATGAAAAGAATTTAGAAATAGAATTTGAAGTTAGTTGTTCAAAAGGAACTTATATAAGAGTTTTGTGTGAAGATATAGCAAAAAAATTAAATACAGTAGGAACTATGAGTTTTTTAAAAAGAACAGAAGTTGATAAATTTAAATTAGAAGAATCAATTAATTTTGATATATTAGAGAAAAATAAAAATAATGAAGAATTTTTACATTCAAAATTATTTACAATGGAAAAATTATTTTCTAATTATGATGCAATTAATTTAAATAATAAAAAGAAAACTTTATTTTTAAATGGTGTTTTGCTTACATTTTACTTAAAAGATGGTATTTATAATATATATGATGATAATAAAAATTATATAGGTTTAGGCATTATAAAAAATAATTTATTAAAAAGAGATATAATAATTTAAAAAAATATTAATACCTCTTTACAAAATACTACTTTTTTTGATAAAATTATAAAAATTCAAAAAAGGAGTATAATAATGAAAAATTTAATTGATATTAAAGATTTATCAGTAGAAGAAATTGATGATCTTATTGAAGTAGCTAAAGATATTATCGCAAACCCAGAGAAATATTCTCATAAATGTGATAATAAAATATTAGCTACTTTATTTTTTGAGCCAAGTACAAGAACTAGATTAAGTTTTGAATCAGCTATGCTTAGATTAGGTGGAAAAGTTTTAGGATTTTCAGAAGCATCTTCAAGCTCTGTATCAAAAGGAGAAACTGTGTCAGATACTATAAGAATAGTAGGCTGTTATAGTGATATTATAGCAATGAGACATCCAAAAGAAGGAGCACCACTTGTTGCATCTTTTAAATCAGTAGTTCCAATAATTAATGCAGGAGATGGAGGACATAATCATCCAACTCAAACTTTAACTGATTTATTAACAATTAAATGTGAAAAAAATAGATTGGATAACTTAACAATAGGACTTTGTGGAGATTTAAAATTTGGTAGAACAGTTCATTCTTTAATTTCAGCAATGAGTAGATATAAAGGAATAAAATTTGTTTTAATTTCACCAGATGAATTAAAACTTCCTGAATATGTAAAAAAAGATGTCCTAGATAAGAATAATATAGAATATTGTGAAACAAAAAATATTGAAGAATATATTGGTGATTTAGATATTCTTTATATGACAAGAGTTCAAAAAGAAAGATTTTTTAATGAAGAAGATTATATTAGATTAAAAGATTATTATATATTAAATAAAGATAAATTAAAAAATGCAAAAGAAGATTTATGTATTTTACATCCATTACCAAGAGTTAATGAAATTTCAGTAGATGTAGATGATGATCCAAGAGCATGTTATTTCAAACAAGCTAATTATGGAAGATATATTAGAATGGCGTTAATTTTAAAAATGTTGGAGGTAAAATAATGAATATTGATAGTATAAAAAATGGATATGTAATTGATCATATAAAAGCGGGTAGGGCAATGAGAATATATGAATTACTTCATTTAAATGATTTAGATTGTCAAGTTGCAATTATTACAAATGCAAAAAGCAAAAAAACTGGAACAAAAGATATAATAAAAATTGATAGAGATATTCCAATTAATTTAGATGCTTTAGGATTTATTGATCACAATACTACTGTAAATATTGTTAAAAATGATAAAATAGTAGAGAAGAAAAAATTAAGTCTTCCAGAAAAAATAGTAAATTTAGCAACATGTAGTAATCCAAGATGCATTACTTCAAGTGAAAAAACTTTAGATCAAATATTTATTTTAACAGATAAAGAAAATGAAGTTTATAGATGTAAATATTGTGAGATGAGTTTAAAGAAAAAACAATAAAAAATAAAAGATTAGAAGTTAATTTTAATTGCTTCTAATCTTTTTTATATATTATCAATATAATTTTTGAAATCTTTCATTAAAGTATCAGCAGTAGTATTTAAAACTTTAGCTATTGCACATAATTCATAATCAACTACTGTTCTAGCTCCAATTTCTATATCATAAATTGATTGACTTGGTATATCAATACCTAAAATCATAAGAGAATTTGATAAAGCTTGTCGAGAAAGTTGTTGTTTTACTCTAAGATTATCAATATTTCTGCCAACAATATTTAATTGACCTTTAAGTTGTTCAACTGATTTTCTTGTGCTCAAATTTATCACCCCGTAATTTTTTTTATAAATATTCCATATTTGTAATTGATTTTATCATTTTAGTTATGTTATAATTTAAGGACGAGTGGATAATGGAATTATTATATGTATTTATCAGAAAAAAATTCATTATTTTCATAGAAAATTAAAGAAAGGAATAATAATTATGGATGAAAAAAAAATAAGTAGTATTATAAGTAAAGAGAGATATTATAATGAAAGGCATATAAATTTAAAAGAAATTTTTAATAAAGAAGAACTACAAGTATTAAAAAAACTTGGAATTAATATTGAAAATAAACTATATACTAATTATGAATATGAATGTATTGAAATTGATCTTTTTGCATATTGTGATGATAAAGACTTGTTAAGTAAAGAAGAAGTAGAAATTACAAAACCTTTGCCAGAAGGAGTATCAAAAGAAGAATACAAAAATATTTTTGAAAAATTTTGTAATTGCAAGAAATAGAGTTTATATGTAATTAAATAATTTAACCATCAAAAACTATTCTTATAAATTAGAATAGTTTTTGCTTTTTTTTTTACAATATGATAAAATGTCGCCAATCTGAAAAGCATGAAAAAAAAGAAAGGATATATAAATGTATAAAAGAAATGAAACAAAACCAGTGTATGTAGGAGGAGTTCAAATTGGAGGACAGAATAAAGTAGTAATTCAATCAATGTGTAATACAAAAACTAAAGATGTTGAGGCTACAGTTAATCAAATACTTAAACTCGAAGATTGTGGTTGTGAAATAATTAGAGTAGCATGTTTTGATATAGAAGATGCTAAAGCTATTAAGCAAATAAAAGAAAAAATACATATTCCTATAGTTGCTGATATTCATTTTGATTATAGAATTGCACTTGAGGCAATAAATAATAATGTTGACAAAATTAGAATTAATCCAGGAAATATTGGTGATGAAGAAAAAACAAAGGCTGTAGTTGAAGCTTGTAAAAAGAAAAATATTCCTATTAGAATAGGTGTAAATGGAGGATCTTTAGAAAAAGATCTTTTAGAAAAATACGGAAAACCATGTAGTGATGCTATGATAGAAAGTGCAAAACGTCATGTTGAAATATTAGAAAAACTAGATTTTCATGATATAATAATTGCTCTTAAAGCATCAAATTTAGATATGTGTATTGAAGCATATGAAAAAGCTTCTAATATTTTCAAGTATCCATTACATTTAGGAATAACTGAAAGTGGAACAACTTTTTCTGGAACTATAAAATCAAGTATAGGATTAGGTATTCTTTTAAGAGAAGGAATAGGAGATACTATAAGAGTTTCTTTGTCAGATGATCCAATAGAAGAAATTCCGGTTTGCAAAGAAATTTTGAAAAATTGTAATTTATTAAAAAATACTCCAAAATTAATATCATGTCCTACATGTGGAAGAATACAATATGATTTAATTCCTATAGCTAAAGAAATTGAAAAATTTTTACAAACTCTAAATTCAGATATTAGTGTTGCTATAATGGGTTGTGCAGTTAATGGACCAGGAGAAGCTAGAGAAGCAGATATAGGGATTGCTGGTGGAAAAAATGAAGGTTTACTTTTTAAAAAAGGAAAGATTATAAAAAAAATACCTCAAAATGAAATTGTAGAAGTATTAGAAAAAGAAATTTTAGAAATGATAAAATGAGAAGGCGAGGGACTAATATGAATTACCCTGAAAATTTAAAAAAAGGTGATACAATAGGAATATGTGCACCTTCAGATGGAATTACAGATGCAGATAAAATAAAAAAATTAGAAAAAGCTGAAAGTACTTTAAAGGAGCTAGGATACAATATAGTAGAAACAAAAAGTGTTAGAATGAGTAGTAGAGGAAGAAGTGCATCAGGAGAAATAAGAGCTAAAGAATTTATGGAACTTTTAGAAAATGATAAAATTAAAATGATTTTATTTGCTACAGGTGGAGACTTTTTGTGTGAAATGTTAGATTATTTAGATTTTGAAAAAATAAAAAAATTAAAGCCTAAATGGATGCAAGGATATTCTGATATAACAGGTATAAGTTTTTTATTTAACACAATTTGTGAAATACCAAGTATGTATTGCCAAACAATAAAAGACTATGCTATGAAACCTTTACACAAAAGCTTAGTAGATGCTTTAAAAATACAGTCTGGAAATATAGTTAAACAAGAATCATTTGATTTATATGAAAAGGAATGTTTCCCAGATGATTTTGAAAATGAAAATTATTTATATAATTTGACTGAAAAGGTTGAGTGGAAAAATATTTTTGGTGAAAAGAAAATTGTTATGGAAGGCAGAATGCTTGGTGGATGTTTAGATATAATAGTAGAACTTATGGGAACAAAATATGATAATGTAAAAAATTATATAGAAAAATATAAAAATGATGGAATAATATGGTTTTTCGATCCTTATGAAATGCCTACTTCACAATTATTTAGATATTTATGGAAAATGAAAAATGCTGGGTATTTTAAATATTGTAATGGAATTATAATTGGAAGACCACTATTTATTAGAGATGATTATGATATAACATTTAATGAAACAGTTAAAGATGCATTAAAAGATTTAAAAATTCCTGTAATCTGTGATGCTGATATTGGACATGTTTCACCACAACTTGCTATTGTTAATGGTTCTATTATTAAAATAACTAGCGAAAAAGGCAGAGGTATAGTAGAAACATTTTTTAAATAATATTAGGGGGATAAAAATGAAAGTTGCCGAAAAAGAAGTCACTTCAAGTGAATTGGAAGTAGTAGAAAAAGAAACTTCAAAAAAAAGAGATTATTCTGTAGACTTAATAAGAATTATAGCTGCATTAAGTGTTATTGGAACACATTTATGTTTGCAAGTTTTAAATCAAGCTTATAATAGAATTGATTGGGGAAGATTATTAGAAAAATGTTTTTTTACAGATGGAGTACCACTATTTTTTATGATAACAGGATTTTTCATAATGAATGGACGTAGTTATAAAAAAATATGGAAAAATACAGTAAAAAAAGTTTTATTACCAACTCTTGCATTTGTATTGTTTGCACAAATCTTTTATATGTTTGTTACTAATAAAGAGAGTTTTTTGTGGTGTTTGCAAAATGCAATATATAATTTGAATATTGGAGGAATATTACATAGTATATTAACTGGAACAGTAGAATCAATAAATAGTCTATGTGCACATTTATGGTATATTTTTTCATATGTAAAAATTATTATATGGATACCAGTATTATGGCTTGTATGTAAAGAAGAAAAGACTCCAAAACTTGCTCGTAGAATGATATTAGTTTTTGGTATTATATCTTGCATCATAACTGATATTCAAAGATTTGTAACACTTCCAAACATAGGTGCAATAAAGGTATTTAATTTTGTAGACAGAGAAATTATATATGTTTTGTTAGGTTACGAACTATTTATACATAAAGATAAAATTAAAAATAATAGAAAAGTATGTATCATATCTTTAATTGGTTTTGGATTAGTAAACATAATGAGATATAAAATAGAAATGCAATATATGGTAGCAAACTATTTTACAGATATAGTTGGAAGAGAAAACTTTATGGAATGGAAATATACTTGTTTAAATATTATTTCTGGTTTATGTTTATTTATGTTTTTATATTCATTTGAACTTAAAAATGAGAAATTGAATAAAATTATTTTATGGATAAGTGATAAAACTTTTGGAATATATTTAATACATTATTTAATTCTAGCAAAAATAGATTTATATAAATTTGAAAAAATAGAAAGATTTTATTTTGAAATTATTTATTTAGTAGTTGGAATAATAGTAACAGCAATACTTTCAACAATAATAGTATGTATAATAAAAGAAATAAAAAAGCTATTTATAAAAGGGGTAAAAATGATTAAATAGTTATAATTTATTACTAGACTTTTTTTATACTATATGATAAAATTATTCAAAATTAAGTAGCAAATTTAAGTTTTAATAGGGGGTCTAATTATGGAATTAAAAAAATGTGTTCGTTGTGGTAAATTTTTTGCATCAGATGTTGATGTTTGCCATGAATGTGAGAAAAAGGATTTAGCTGATTTAAGTAAATTAAAAGGATTTTTTGCAGATAATTATGTTGCTGGAGTTTCAAAAGTTCAAATATCAGCTTCTACTGGTATAAGTACAAAAAATTTAAATAGATATTTAGGATATGAAGAATTTAATGGAATATATGTTACAGAAGATGCTAATGAAAATGGAGTAGAAAAGTTGTCAACAGGAAATGTTAATTTATAGGAGGATGCTTAATGATAGACATAATAAAAGAACTTGAAAATAGAGGATACATAGAACAATTAACAAATGAAGAAGAAATGAGAAAACTTTTTCAAAATGAAAGTGTTAGATTTTATATTGGAATAGATCCTACAGCAAACAGTATGCATATAGGTCATTTTGTAGCATTAATGGTTGCTTCAAGATTACAAAAAGCTGGTCATAAACCTATTATTTTAATGGGAGGAGGAACAGCTGTAATTGGAGATCCTTCTGGAAGAACTGATATGCGTCAAATGCTTACAAGAGAACAATTAGATGAAAATGTTAAAGCAATAAAAAAACAAGCAGAAAGATTTGTTTCTTTTGAAGGAGAAAATGCTGCTATTATTGTTAATAATGCAGATTGGTTGTTAAACTTAAATTATCTAGAATTTATGAAAGAAATTGGAAGTAAATTTACTATTAGTAAAATGATAGCACAAGAATGTTATAAAAATAGATTAGAAACAGGATTAACTTTTTTTGAAATGGGCTATTTATTACTTCAAAGTTATGACTTTTTATATTTACATGATAAATATAATTGCAAAGTACAAATTGGTGGAAATGATCAATGGTCAAATATAATAGGTGGAGTTGAATTAATTAGAAAAATTGGTTCTGAAGACTCTTATGGCTTAACATTTAAGCTTCTTACAACAGCTGAAGGTAAAAAAATGGGAAAAACTGCAAAAGGAGCTTTATGGTTAAATCCAGAAAAAACAACTCCATATGAATTTTATCAATATTGGAGAAATATTGGAGATACAGAAGTAAGAAAAGTATTAAATCTACTTACTTTTTTACCAGATGAAGAAGTTGATAGATTAGCATCATTAAAAGATGAGAAAATAAATGAAGCAAAAAAAGTTGCAGCATATGAAATTACAAAATTAATACATGGAGAAGAAGAAGCTAAAAAAGCAGAACAAGCTTCAGAAGCTTTATTTGGTAATGGTGGAAATTTAGAAAATATGCCAACTACAAAACTAGAAGATGAAAATATCTCTATTTTAGATGCTATTGTTTTAACAGGAATAGCCCCCTCTAAAGGACAGGCAAAAACATTAATTTCACAAGGTGGAATTGCTTTAAATGATATAAAAATAGAAGATATCTCTTACAAATTAAGTGATAAAGATTTTGAAAAAGGATATGCAATTTTAAGAAAAGGAAAAAAAGTATATCATAAATTAGAAAAATAAACTTTAAAAAACGTGAGAGAAAATCTCACGTTTTAATGATTGGAGGAAAATTTTATGAGAATTTCAAAAATGGGACTGAAAAATGTAAAATTAGCGAATTTAGATGAAATGTATCCAGCACAAGATATATTAATGCAAACAGGACAAATAAAACAATTTGGAAGTGGAATTTATGGATATGATAACATACCATTAAAAGTTCAAGATAATATTGAAGAAATAATAAAAAAGAATTTTAATAAAGCAGATTTTATAGAAGTACAAATGCCATTATTGCAAATTGATGAAATTTGGAAAAGATCTAATAGATATGATCAATATATAGAAGATGGTGTAATGATGACTTCTAAAACTGATAAAGCTAATTATTGTTTAGCACCTACTGCTGAAGAAACTATTACTTCTTTTGTTGAAAACAGACTAACATCACATAAACAATTACCAATTGGATTATATCAAATTGGAACAAAATTTAGAAATGAAATAAGAAATAGAGGGTATCTTTTACGTGGTAAAGAATTTTTAATGTTTGATTTATATACTTTTGATAAAGATGAAGAAGGAATGCTTGAAAGTTATAAAAAAATAAAAGATACATATTTTAAAACTTTTAAAGAAATTGGTTTAGAAGTTGTTGCAGTAGCCGCAGATAATGGTTCTATGGGTGGAAAGAATTCAGAAGAAATGATGGCTATTTCAAGAATTGGTGAAGATACAATTTTATTTGATGAGGAAACAAAACAAGGATTAAATGTAGAAGTATTAGAAAAAGAAGATGCAGAAAAATATTTAGCTGAACAGTACAATATAAATGATATTAAAAAACTAGTAGAAAAAAGAGCTGTTGAATTAGGACATATATTTGCTTTAGGAACAAAATATTCAGATTCAATGGATATAAAATTTATAGATTCTGAAAATAATAGCAAACCTTATTATATGGGATGTTATGGTATAGGAGTAAGTAGAGTTTTAGGATTAGTATATGAAAATAATATTATACAAAAAGATGGAAAAATAGAAGGATATTCTTTACCATTATCTGTAGTTCCTTATTATTTATATATAATAAGCAATGAAAAAAAGAATGAAGTTGCAGAAAATTTATATGATGAATTTAATAATAAAGATGTAGAAGTAATAATAGATGATGTTAAAGGATCTATTGGAGAAAAAATTAGAAATGCTAAAATTTTAGGAATTCCATATGTAGCTATTTTAGGAAACAATACAGAAGAAGGCTTTATAGAGATTGAAAGAACAAGAGATGGAATGAAAAAAACAATAAAAATAGAAGAATTAATTAAAGAAGTAGAGCAAATGAAATTTACTAAAAAAGATATTAATTTTTAGTATAAAGAGGTAAGTATGAAGGTAATAAAAAAAATATTGTTATTATTTTTAATTATAATAGTAGTAATTGGATTTATTTTAGGAGTAAGAACAATATATAAATTCTATACAATTCAAAAAATATATAATGTTGTTGATAAAAATATTGCAAAAGAAAATTATTATTTAAAAACAACTATAACAACTAAAGATAAGACTTCAGTAACAGAAGCTTATTATAAAGATGGAATAGGAAAACTAGTTTCAAGTAATGGTATATACACTTGGGTTGATGGTGAAGATGCATATATTGTTGATGAAGCTAATAAAACTATATATACAACTGATATTAATAAAACAATAGGTCTTGTTTCAAATCAAATGTTTGCAAGTTATTATCCAGGATATTCAAAATCACTTACTGAAAAAATTCTTCTTGCGGGAAGTATTCAAAACAAAATAAAAACAGTAATGTTAAATGATAAAAAATGTATTATGATTCAAACAAAAGATGAAACAAGTACAAAAACAGTTTGGATTACTAAAAGTGATTATTATATAGAGAAAGCAAAGTTGGAATTTCCAAATGGTGATGTTATAGAATATGATTATATGCTAAAATTTAATTGTAATGGAATACGAGATGTTGAATTACCAGATATAAAAGACTATACACTTAAAACTGAAGATGATGAAGTTGTTTTACAATAAGTTAATTATAATATAAAAAATATAAAAAATAAGTAATTTTTAATTTTTAGGTATAACAACATAGAAATAATTTTTATAAAATAATACTTGAATAAAAATAAGTTTATGAATATAATTAATATATGAATTTAATAAAGAAAATAAAAACAAAGGAAAAATAAAAAATGATAGATAAAACCCTTGTGGCTCTACACACACACACACACACACACAC
>CANQEX010000011.1 GCA_947596225.1 uncultured Clostridia bacterium
TCATTTCTAAATACTCTTCCCATTTCATATACTCTATCAAAACCACCAACTATTAATCTTTTTAAATTTAACTCTAAAGCAATTCTTAAATACATAGGTAAATCTAAAGTATTATGATGAGTAATAAATGGTCTTGCTTCTGCTCCACCAGATATAGTATTTAAAACTGGTGTATCTACTTCTATATAATTTCTTTCATCTAAAAAATTCTTTATCTCTTTTAAAATTTTACTTCTTAAAATAAAAGTATCTTTAACTTCTGGATTAACAATTAAATCTACATATCTTTGTCTATAACGTAAATCAATATCTTTTAATCCATGAAATTTTTCAGGTAAATCTCTTAAAGCTTTTGTAAGTAAAATAACTTCTTTAGCATGAATAGAAATTTCTTCAGTTCTTGTTTTAAAAACAAAACCTTTTAATCCTATAATATCTCCTATATCAAATGTTTTAAAAGCTTTATATGCTTCTTCTCCTAAATCATTTATACTTACATAGCTTTGAATTTTACCTTTACTGTCTTGTATTGTACAAAAAGATGCTTTTCCCATTATTCTTTTAGCCATAATTCTTCCTGCAATAGAAACATCTTTTCCCTCATATTGTTCATAATTATTTTTTATATCTTCAGAAAATTCAGTTCTATCATATTTTGTTATTTCAAATGGATCTTTACCATTTTCTTGTAGTTCTTTTAATTTATCTAATCTAACTTGCATTAACTTATTAATATCTTCTGTTTGCATTATTTCATTACTCTCATTCATATTTCATGCCCCTTTTTTATAAATTTTGACTTAGTTATTATATAATACTTTTTATTTATTGTAAACTAGTTTTTTCGAAAATAAAGTCAATTTCTTATATTAATTTTCTACTATTTCTTTAACATATCTTGAAATTTTTTCTAAAGATTTTATAGATACTCTCTCATTTGGACTATGTGCATCATAAATATCTGGACCTATAGCTACATATTCTAAACCTTTAATTTTACTTGCAAAAAATCCACCTTCAACAACACCTTGTGTAACAATTTTTTCTAATTTTTCATCATACAATTTTTTATATTGCTCTATACACATAGTAATTAAACTATTTTCTTTGCTTGGATTTACACCTTTTAGTTCTTGTTTCCAATCAATTTCTAATTTATATTTTTCTAACAATTTATTTAATCTTTCTAAAAAAATATCTCTTAATCCTAGATCATTTGCTCTTGTAGAATATCCAATCTTAATATATTTTTCATCTTGTTTTATAAAAGCCATATTAGAAGATAAAACAATATTATCATTTTCATAATTTATAACTCCATTTTCATACTCATATATAAAATTAATTATTCTATTTGTAACACTTTTTGACAAACACAAATTATTTGAATTATCCACACTCTCTAAATAAATTTCCACATTCTCAAAATTTTGTTTTTGTAATTTAATTAAATTTTCCACATTTTTTAAAACACTTGGTAATACATAAAAATTTACACTAAAATCTCTTGGAATTACATTAACTTTACTTCCACCTGAAACTTGTTTTATATAAATATCATCTATTTGTTTTAAAATATCAATTCCCAATTTTATAGGATTTCCTCTTTTTTTATCACCTATGTTTCCTCCTGAATGACCACCTTTAAAATTTTTATATACCAATCTATATTCTAAATAATTTTGTGGCACATTTATATATTCACATTTTATTTTAGATATCCATTCTAAACAATTTGCAGAACCTACTAATATTTTTCCTTCTTTTCCACAATCTAAAGATATTATTTTTTTGCTTTCTAAATTACTTAAATCAATTTCTTTTGCACCAATCATTGTTGTTTCTTCTTGAACTGTAAAAATAGTTTCAATTTTTCCTGCTTTTATTTCTTTTGAGTCTAATAATCCCAAAATTATAGCAACACCAATTCCATTATCTGCCCCTAGAGTAGTTCCTTTTGCTTTTATAAAACCATTTTCTTGATATATATTAATTGGATCTTTTAAAAAATTATGTTCTATGTTTTCCATTTTCTCACATATCATATCTGTATGTGCTTGAAAAGCTAATGTTTCTTTATTTTCACAAGTTGCATCTTTTTTTATAATTACATTATAATATTTATCTGTGTAATACTCTAAATTTCTTTTCTTTGCAAAATTTATTAAATAATTACTTATTTCTTTTTCATTTCCAGATTCTCTTGGAATTTGGCTTATTTCATTAAAAAACTTTAATACTTCCATTTTTTCACCTCTTTTTAAACATTTAAAAATCTTTTTAAAAACTCTTTTGTTCTTTTTTCTTTAGGTTTTTTTATTAAATTACTATTTCCCTCTTCAATAATAATTCCTTTATCCATAAAAATAACTTTATCTGCTACTTCTTCTGCAAATTTTATTTCATGAGTAACTATAATCATTGTTACTTTTTCTTTAGCAAGTTTTTTTATTACTTCTAAAACCTCTCCAACAAGTTCTG
Organism: uncultured Clostridia bacterium; assembly: GCA_947596225.1. Taxonomy (GTDB): domain Bacteria; phylum Bacillota; class Clostridia; order TANB77; family CAG-508; genus Scatovivens. The sequence continues at coordinate 2,482 of CANQEX010000011.1, forward strand.
GATCTAAACTACTTGTTGGCTCATCCATACAAAGGATTTTAGGATTTATGGCTAAAGCTCTTATAATAGCTATTCTTTGTTTTTGACCTCCTGATAAATCACAAGGATATGAATCTTTTTTATTAATTAACCCCATTTTTTGCAATAACTCACATGCTCTATCTTCTGCAGATTTTTTATCCATTTTTAAAACATAAATTAATGATTCTGTTATATTCTCTTTTACTGTTAAATGAGGAAATAAATTAAAATCTTGAAATACCATTCCTGTATCCATATTAATTTTATTTAAGATTTTTTTATCATTATAAATAGGAATTGAATTTTTATATTCTTTTATCATTTCTTTTCCATTTATGGTTATATTTCCTGATGTTATTTTTTCTAAATTATTTATACATCTTAATAATGTTGATTTACCAGAACCAGATGGTCCCAAAATTACTAATGTTTCACCTTCATTTACATTAAAAGATATATTTTTTATAACTTCTAAATTATCATATTTTTTAGATAATTCTTTTACTTCTAATACACTCAAAATCATCACCTCTTTTAACTATAATACTCTAGTTTTCTCTCTATTCTACTAAATGCAATAGAAATTATAAAAACTAAAACTAAATAATACATACCTACTAAAACAAGTGGTATTACAGAAAAATTGTAGCTTGCTTGTTTTTGTGCTAAAGCAAACATTTCAGTAACTCCAATAATTTGTGCTAAAGAGGTTGTTTTAATTAAAGAAATAACTTCATTTGACATAGCTGGTAAAATAATTTTTATTGTTTGTGGAAGAAGTATTAGGAAAAAAGTTTGAAATTTATTAAAACCTAAAGTATATGCAGCTTCACTTTGACCAATAGATATACTATTTATTCCACTTCTAAAAATTTCTGAAAAATATGCTGTGTAATTTATTACAAATGCTATTATTATTGCCACAAATCGATCATATTTTATATTAAATAAGTAATATGGGCAAAAATACACAACTATTATCTGTAACATTATTGGAGTTCCTCTTATTATTAAAATATATACTTTCATTAAATAAGAAAAAATTTTATTTTTAGAATTTCTAATTAATGCAACTATAATTCCTAAAGGAATAGCTATAATTAATGTTATTATAAAAATTTTTAAAGACATTCCAATTCCTGAAAATAAAATTTTAATAACTGATATAATCTGTTTTATATTCATTTTATTTTTCCTCCAAATTATCTTTGACAATAATCATATTTTTTCCAAACCATTTTTCAGATATATTTTCAAGTACACCCTCTTTTTTTAATTCATATAAAGCATTTTGAATTCTATCTCTTAGTTCTGTATTACCTTGTTTAAAAGCAATAACACTTCCATTTGTTTTAGATATGTCTTTAGAATCTATAGTAACAAAATCTTTATTTTTAGATTTTATTAGATAATTACCAATTATACTTGAAGTAAATACTGCATCTACCCCTCCTGTTTCTAAATCCATAAAAGCTGTTAAATAATCACTATATTCAATAATTTCAATATTTTTTCCAAACTCCGAATTTTCTAAATCTAATTCTTGAACAGAACCTGTTTGAACTCCTATTTTTTTACCTTTTAACTCTTCTTGATTTTTTATATTACTATTATTAGGTAATACAAAATACATTTCACCTTTTATATAAGGTTCAGTCAAAGTCATTGTTTTTGCTCTTTCTTCACTATAAGCAAAGCCATTCCATATACAATCTATATTTCCAGAATCTAATTCCTGTTCTTTAGATGCCCATGATATTTGCTGTAACTTTAATTCCATATCTAACTTATCACAAACAGCTTTTGCTAAATCAATATCAAAACCTACTATTTCATTATTTTCATCTCTAAACCCCATAGGTGGAAAACTATCATCCAATCCTATAATTAATTCATTTTTTTCTATTTTTTTATCTTGTTTTAAAAAAACACATCCTAAACCTAATAAAATTATTATTAAAATAAAAATCACTATTTTTTTCATAATATACCTCCTATATTTTTTATAAAAAAAGATTTTTTCCATTATGCGCGCTATTTAATGGAAGAAACAAAAAGAGCTTTAAAGGTACGAGTACCCTTAAAGCTCTTAAAACATTAAAGGCACAAGCATCATCAATAGCTCGTGCCTAATTATTTAAAAGACACAAGCTATTTTAATGATGATGTTTGTTACCATTTAATGAATATTTCATAAAAAATCTCCTTTTAATTTATGTATTAATGATAACATGTTTTTATGTATCTTGTCAATTAAAACTTCTAAAATTTCCTATTTTATGTAAAATATGGTATAATTATAGTAGAAGAGTGGTATTATAAATATAGGAGATATATTATGAAAATAAAAGTAATAACTCTGATAACAATATTTATAATAGCAGAAATTAGTGTTATCTTATTAGTTTTTGCTATAACCAACAATAATAATTATTATTTAACAAATGCATATAATGGTTCAAAAGATCTTTCTTATATAAAAGCTTGTATTGATGAAGATGAATATTATTTATTTGAAGATAAAGGACAAAAATATATTTTATTAAAATTTATTGTATCAGAGTATGCTTCTAAAATTGAAATAGACTCAATTAATTTAATAAATGAGAATTATGATACTTCAAATCATTTAAGCTTAAATTTTGATATAGAATCTAAAATTGAAAAAAATGATGATTTTGTTCCTGCATTTGCTCCAACTACAGTATACAAATGTACAACTATTAAGTTAAAAAACAATATTTCTGGATTAACTGTTAATGGAAAAGAATATAATAAATTTGATGGAGGAATCATCTCACAAGGACATAATAAATTTGGATTTATAGATGGTAATGGAAATATTACTATAGAACTAAAATACGATTCTTTACAACCATTAGAACAAGAAGTATATAATACCGAAACTCAAAATTATGATATTGCAGATAGCTATAAAAATTACTTATTAGCTTGTAAAAATGGAAAATATGGTATTTTAGATAAAAATGGAAATACACTTATAGAATGTATTTATTCATATATTCTACAACATACTGAAAATACTTTTATGGTAAATTATTTTGATGAAAAAACTCAAAAAAATAAAATTGGAAAAATTGATATAAATGGGAATTTATTAAAAGGATTTATAGATGGAACTTTACCTATTAGTGAAGGTGTAACAAATTACTTCACCGAGCAACATTCTTTTATTTTAAATAATAATAAAGGCATTATAGATAAAGACTTAAATATTGTTGATGTTCCTAGATAACAATTTTAAACTTAAAGGTTTCACCTAAAATTTAAGTGAAACCTTTAATATTTTTTATTTCAAATCTAATTTAATATGAACTTCCTTTAACTGCCTATCTGTAACATTTCCTGGTGCTCCCATTAATAAATCTTGAGCTTTTGAATTCATTGGAAATGCAATTACTTCTCTTATTGATTCCTCACCAGTTAAAAGCATTAACATTCTATCAACACCTGGTGCAATTCCTGCATGTGGTGGTGCACCATAATGAAAAGCTTTATATAAAGCAGAAAATCTAGTCATGATTTCTTCTTCAGTATATCCAGCAATTTCGAAAGCTTTAACCATTATCTCTGGATCATGATTTCTTACAGCTCCTGAAGAAAGTTCTATTCCATTACATACAATATCATATTGATAAGCATAAATATCTAACGGATCTTTAGTAAGTAATGCTTCCATTCCACCTTGTGGCATTGAAAATGGATTATGAGAAAATTCTAACTTTCCATTATCTGCTATTTCAAACATTGGAAAGTCAACAATCCAACAAAATTTATACACAGAATCATCAATAAGATTTTGTCTTATACCTATTTCTTTTCTTATTTCACCTGCTATCTTTTCAACAATACCTTTATGTTCTGCAATAAAAAATATACTATCTCCTTCTTTTGTATCTGTTTTAGTTAATAATTCTTCTCTTGCTTCATCTGGTATTAATTTTGCAATAGGACCTTGAAGAGTTCTATCTTCATTTACTTTAAGCCAAGCTAAACCTTTTGCTTTACATTCATTTACTGCAAATTCTTCCATTGCATCATAAAAAGTTCTAGTTGCATCAGCTCCATTTGGCAATGTTATTGTTCTAACTATTTTTCCATTAAATACTTTTATATCTAATTTTTCAAAAATTTCTGTAACATCTTTTATTATTAAAGGATTTCTTAAATCTGGTTTATCTGTACCATATTTTAGCATTGCTTCTTCATATGGAATTCTTGGAAATGGATATTCTGCAACTTTTTTATCTGAAAATTTTGTAAAAGTATTATAAATAACTTTTTCCATAATTTCAAAAACATCTTCTTGTGTAGCAAAAGCCATTTCCATATCTAATTGATAAAATTCACCTGGTGACCTATCTGCTCTTGCATCTTCATCTCTAAAACATGGTGCTATTTGAAAATATTTATCTATTCCTGATACCATTAATAATTGTTTAAATTGTTGTGGAGCCTGTGGAAGTGCATAAAATTTTCCTGGATATATTCTACTAGGTACTAAATAATCTCTAGCTCCTTCTGGTGATGAACTTGTAAGTATTGGTGTTTGAACTTCTAAAAATCCCTGTTCAATCATTTGCATTCTTAAAAATTGTATAAGCTTTGCTCTTAATTTTAAATTTTCTAAATTTTTTCTTGATCTTAAATCTAAAAATCTATATTCTAATCTTAAATCTTCTCTAACAGTTCTATTATTTTGCAAATCAAATGGTAAAGATTTTGTTCTTTTTCCTAAAATTTCAATATTTTCTGCAAATAATTCCACTGTACCAGTTTCTATTGACCTATTTATTGTTTCTTTATCTCTTAATCTAACTTTTCCAGAAACTGTTATTGTAGATTCAACTGGTATCTTGGCAGCAAAATCTACTTTTTTATCATCACCAGAAATTACTACTTGAGTAATTCCATACTGATCTCTTAAATCAATAAATAATACTCCACCTAAATCTCGAATTGTATCTACCCATCCTGCTAATTTAATTTCTTCTCCTACATTTTTCTCTCGTAATTCAGAACAGTTATATGTTCTATACCTGTTTTCCTTCATAAAAATCACTCCTTTTTTCTTTTTTACATAGGGACGGAAATAATACAAAAAAGCTTTCATCTCTGTAACTTTAGTTACAGGGACGAAAGCTTTACTTCCGCGGTGCCACCCTATTTGAAAACAAAATGTTTTCCACTTTTAAATGTAAAAATTCGCTCCAATGTGTCTCACTAAAAGAACTTAATTTAAAATGCTCTCAGCTAATAGCATTTCTCTCTGTAAAATGTTTTTCTAATAGCTTCCATCTTCATAGCAATATTTTATATATTATAATATATTTTAAACTGATATGTCAATGTTTATACCTCATTTTATTCATAAACATACCATAAACCTTCATCTTTTAACTTTTTGATTATTTTATTATGTTCTTCATTATTTTTAGTAAAATGAACATCTCCATTTTTATCTGCTACAAAATAATAATTATCTGTTTCTTTATAATTTAATACAGCCTCTATTGCAGATTTGCTTGGATTACATATAGGACCTATAGGTATTTTTCCACTCATATTTGGTCCTCTAGTATTATATGGATTTTCTGTATTTAATTCTTTAGCTGTTAAATCTCTTTCTCCCATATCTACTTTAAAAGCATAATATGTAGTTACATCACTTCCTAAACTCATTCCATCATTTATTCTATTAAAAAAGACTCCAACAATTTCTTCTCTATCTTCTAAATTTTTTCCTTCAAGTTCTGCAAGAGAAGCTAATGTTAAAATTTGATGTACAGTTAAATTATTATCTTCAATATCTTCTTGTAAAGTATCTAAATATTTTTTTGTAAAATTTAATATTACATTAAATATTGTTTTTACAGATACATCTTCATTTTCAAAAACATATGTATCTGGTAGTAAATAACCTTCTAAAGGATAATATATATCTTCATCTTTTATTTCATCAGTTATAAACCAATAATTTTTAATTAATGAATCTATATAATCTTCATCTTTTAGCAAATTAAAGACATCATCTTCAGAATTGTTAGTTTTACTTGCAATAGTTTTTGCAATCCATCTCATATTTTTTCCTTCAATAAAAGTGATTTTTACAGAATCATCTGCAACTTCACCATTGACTATATGCTGAATAATAGTAGGCATATCTTCTGAATTATTGAAATCATATTTACCAGATTGAAGTGTACTTACATTATTAAGTTTTATATATATTTTCATTGCATCAGCACTTTTTATAATGTTTTTTTCTTTTAATAAATTCGCAATTTGAATAGGAGTAGTTCCCTTTTCTATTTCAACTCTAATAAAATTATCTTCATCAACAGCTTGTCTACTTACTGGTTTTAAACTATTGTTGTACCAAACAAAAACTCCTATAAAACCACAAATTAATAAAACTAATATACTAACAAAAACTATAATTATTATTTTTTTTGAATTCATAACCTTTTTTCCTTTATCTATTATTTTTCTATTATATAATCAACTATTTTTTCTATTCTAGATCTATCAATATTATCATTTAAAGTAACTGCAACTTTTAATTTTGATTTTCTAAATCTAGGAACTAATTCAATTATAAATCTATAAAAACTATTAAAATCATCTACCGTAGAAAAATCTATATTTATTCCTATATAATTATAATTTAATAATTGATTTTTTAAAGAATTTATAACTGCACTTCTCTGTGAATAACTTAACAAACTTTTTGAAACACTTTCGTTATTAGAAAATGTAGGTAATATAGTTAATTTATTATTATCTGTCCAAGTTTTATATACAGAATAAGTAGCTGTATTATTCATTGTTTTATCCAAAACTTGATTATCTTTCTCCAAGAAAAAAAATGTAGGAATAACAACATTTAATTTTTCTTCATCTACTTGTATATTATCATAAATTCCAGAAATATTAGAATAATTTCTATAAACTTCTAAATTCTGTTTATCATATTTTTTTTCTTCTCTTATAACAATTTCTTCATCTAACTTATTATTTTTTACATATCCTATATTTCCGAGTGAAGTACGTACTTTTTTATATTTTCCTATTTGTTCTAATACTGTAACTTTATCACCAATTATAAGTTTTTCTATTTTTTTACTAAATAATCCCTTTTTACTTTTCACTTTTGTTTTTTTTATAACTGAAGCCTCAATTTTTTTATTAGTAGTAGAATCCATAATTATTCTATTACTATTTTTTGAATATTCTAAATCAATATCATAAACAACTTGTAAATCAGTTATAGGTAAATATATTTGATTATTTATAACTTGCATTTTATTTTTTAATTTTATATTCTCATCATCTATTTGAGCATTTTCATCATCTAATTTAAGCACTGCTATGTGTTCATTATATGTAGTAATTAATTCTTTATCTACTTCATTATAATATATTGTATCATCAAAAATTTTTTGTACATCATCTTTTGAAAATAAAATATTTTGATTATCATTTACAATAACATCTTTACTAAATTCTATAAATTCATTATTAAACAAAATTGTTAATTTCTTATAATTATTTTTATTTATTTTTGAAATTATTAAAATTAGTATTAATATTATAAAAATTAATACTATTGCACATCTTCTTATTTTTAATTTTTTTATTTTTTTATTTTTCATTTGTTTTCTCCATCTATTTTTGCTATATTTTAAATTATATAATAAGAAATAAAAAAAATCTACAATGTAACAAAAAAATTAAAATATTCTTAAAAAATGTATTTATTTTTATATAAATATGTAGTATAATTAGAATGTAATGTTTATTTTTATTTATAGGAGGTAAATATGTGGCAATTTTGGTTAGTTGCAGCTGGAGTATTTTTTATAGTAGAAATCATTAATTTAAGTTTTTTAGTTTTTTGGTTTTCTATTGGCGCCCTTGTAGCAATGATTGCAAGTTTCTTTATAGATAATATTATAATTCAAGCAACAATTTTTCTAGTTGTATCTACTCTTTTATTATTTGCAACAAAACCTTTTGTGAATAAAATTTTACCAAAAGAAACTTTTATAAAAACAAATTCATTTTCACTAGAAGGAAAAGTTGGAAAAGTGGTTACAGATATAGAACCTTTAGAAAATAAAGGTCAAATAAAAATAAATGGTGAAACTTGGTCAGCCAAATCTGTAGATGATAGATTTATTCCAAAAAATACTGAAGTTGTTATTGAAAAAATTGAAGGTGTAAAAGTTATAGTTAAACCATTAATAAAAGTTTAAAATAAAAATTGTTTTTTCAAATTTTGAAAAACATATTAAAAGGAGGATTAAAAATGGGAGCATTTTTATTAGTTTTATTTATTATCATTTGTATAATAGCTTACAAAACAATCAAAGTAGTTAGACAATCTGAGGTTTATATTATTGAAAGGCTAGGTAGATTTCATAAAGTTGCAGATGCTGGTCTTACAATAATTGTTCCATTTGTTGATAAGGTTCGTTCAGTTGTTAGTTTAAAACAACAAACAATGGATATTCCACCACAAGGAGTTATAACTTCTGATAATGTTACAATAACAATTGATACAGTTGTGTTTTACAAAATTACAGATCCAGCAAAAGCTGTTTATGAAATTCAAAGTCTAAAAAAAGGTATTGAATACTTAGCAATAACTACAATTCGTGATATTGTTGGTAAAATGGAATTAGATGAAACTTTTAGTTCAAGAGATCAAATCAATGATAAATTAAGAGTTATTCTTGATGAAGCAACAGATGCTTGGGGTTGCAAAATAGATAGAGTTGAAATTAAAGATATTACACCACCTGCTGATATTAGAGATGCAATGGAAAAACAAATGAACGCTGAAAGAAATAAAAGAGCTTTAATTCTTGAAGCTGAAGGTGAAAGACAATCTGCAATTACACTTGCTGAAGGTAGAAAACAAGCTGCAATATTAGATGCTGAAGCTGATAGAGAATCAAAAATTAGAAGAGCTACTGGTGAAGCTGAAGCTATAAAACAAGTTGCTGATGCAAAAGCTAAAGAAATTCAAATGGTTTATGATGCAATCAAAAAATCTGATCCTGATGAAAAATTAGTTCAATTAAAGTCTTTAGAAGCATTACAAGAAGTTGCTAAAGGAGAAGCAAATAAAATCTTTATTCCTTTTGAAGCAACAAAAGCTTTAGGAAGTCTTGGAGCTGTTTCAGAAGTAATGAAACAAGAAAAGAAAGCTACTCCAAAACAATAATAGTATACATATTTAGGGTGTCTTATAGACACCCTATTTTGTTAATATCTTAATTTTTTTACAATCTCCTCTATACTGTCAACTAAATATTTTGTATCTTCTAAATTATTATCTTTTCCAAATGAAATTCTTAAACTACTACGTGCTAAATTATTTGGTACCCCAATAGCTAATAAAATATGTGAAGGATTTAGAAATCCACTACTACATGCAGAACCACTAGAAGCACATATTTCCTTTTTATCTAATTCAGCAATTAGCCTACTTCCATCAATTCCTGTAAAAGATATATTTGCATTTCCAGACAACCTTTTTGTCATACTTCCATTTATTCTAATATAAGGAACTCTTTTTTTTATTTCTGACACATAATAGTCTCTTAATTCCTTTAAATGAGCATTATATTGTTCTATATTTTCAGTAGCTAATTCTAAAGCTTTACCGAGTCCAACTATTCCTGCAACATTTTCAGTTCCAGCCCTTTTATCTCTTTCTTGGTGACCACCATCTTGCATTCTAATAAATGGTACTTTTTCATTTATATAAGCAACTCCAACACCTTTAGGGCCATAAAACTTATGTGCAGACATAGATAAAGCATCTATATTATACTTTTTCACATCAATATCTATATTTCCCATTGCTTGAACAGCATCTGTATGGAAATATATATCATGTTTTTTTGCAATTTCTCCTATTTCCTTAATTGGTTGAATAGTTCCAATCTCATTATTTGCAAACATTATACTAATTAGAATAGTATTTCTTGTAATACTTTTTTCTAACTCATTTACATCAATAAATCCCTCTGAATTTGGACTTAAATAAGTTACTTTAAAGCCAAATTTTTCTAAATAACTACAAGTATTTAAAATTGCTGGATGCTCTATTTTACTAGTTATAATATGATTTCCTTTATTTCTATTAGCAAAAGCTATTCCTTTTAAAATTAAATTATCACTTTCACTTCCACAACTTGTAAAATAAATTTCATTAACTTTACAGTTTAAAATATTAGCAATTTTCATTCTATAAATATTTATAATTTCTTTGTTTGATTTTCCTAAACTATATAAAGAAGAAGGATTACCATATTCTTTAGAAAAATATGGCAACATTTCTTTTAATACTCTTTCATCAACTGCAGTAGTTGCTGAATGATCAAAATATCTTATCATAATCTTTCTCCCATAATAAAAAGTATATTTTTTTACCTTTATATTATAGGAATTTTGATAATTCATATAATATAAAAAATATCAATTTCTATATATACTATGAGAAATTGATATTTTTTGTGAAACTAAATTTATTTTATTGAGATTCCCATCTCTTAATTTTTATATCTTTATATTTATCTAAAATTTTCATATATTTTTGATACTCTTCTTCCCAAAGTGCATCTGGAACTTTACTAAAAGCGTCAAAAATAGTATCTGCTTCTTTCAAAAACAAAACCTGCTGTTGAGGAGTAAGTTTTTCATATTTAATTGAAAATGCATATAATTTATTTAAGGTATCATTAGCTTTTATAAAGGTCCAAAAATCTTTAACTTCCATACCAGCCATTTTTATTTGGGCTACAGCAATAACTAATAAAAGCACTACCATCATTATTAAAAAAAATATTATTACAGCAAAAATCAACACTAACACCCAACTTTCTTTTGTTAAATCAAAAAAATTATAACATATTCTTTTTTTTTTATCAATATATTGAAAAAATTTTATAGTATGTTATTATATATTTTATAATTTATATAGGAGGATTTTATTTTGGAAGAAACAAAATTTAATGATATAAAAAAAGCAGGTTTAGCTGGAATATTTGGAAACATATTTCTATTAATAATAAAAGCATCTATCGGATTATTCACTCGCAGTCAATCTATGATTGCAGATAGTTTAAATAGTGCATCAGATATAATTGCTTCTCTAATGACTTTTATTGGAAATAAAATTTCTAGTGAACCCAAAGATAATGATCATAATTTTGGTCATGGTAAAGCAGAATATATATTTTCTCTTTTTATAAGCATAACTATGATATTAATTTCTATAAAACTTTTGTTAGATTCTATATTAACTTTAATAAAAAAATCATATTTTGAATTTTCATGGTTTTTAGTATTAGTATGTATAATTACTATTATTACAAAATTCATTTTATATATTTATACAAAAATTATGTTTAAAAAATATAACAATATTCTTTTAAAATCAAATTATATAGATCATAGAAATGATTGTGTTATTACTACTTTTACTCTCATTTCAATCTTATTTGCATTAATTGGAGTATACTGGTTAGATGGTGTAGTTGGAACATGTATTTCTATATGGATTTTATTAACTGGCATTAGTATATTTATAGAAAGTTACAATGTATTAATGGATATTTCACTAGATGAAGAAACCAAAAAAATAATATTTGATTTAGTAAAAAAACATGATAAAATAAAAAATTGTTATAATTTATATTCTACTCCTATTGGATACAAATATTTTGTAGTTTTTACAATAGCTGTTGATGGTAATATGAGTACATATGAAAGTCATAAACTAGCTAATCATCTTGAAAAAGATGTAGAAGCTTTAGAAAAAATTGATAAAGCAGTTGTTCATGTTCATCCAGTAGATATGTCATAAAAAAGTCCCCATATTGGGGACTTTTTATATTTTTAACTTTTCACCATTTAGATTTTTTACAACAATATTGCCATTTTCCATTGATATTATATTTTTTTCATTTTTAACTATTTCTCCATCTAAAATTCCTTCTGCAATTTTATCTTCAATATAATTTTGAACAGCTCTTCTAATAGGTCTTGCACCATAATTAATATCTGTTCCTTTTTCTTGTATTAATTCTTTTACAGAATCATCAATAACTATAAAATAATTTTGACTATTTAATCTTTTTATAACTTTATCTAACATTAAATCAATTATTTTTCTAATTTCATCTTTACTTAATCTATGAAAAATAACAGTTTCATCTATCCTATTTAAAAATTCTGGTTTAAATTCTTTTTTTAATTCTGTCATTACTGAACTTTTTATTTCATTATATTCATTTTCCTCCGAAATTTCATTATTTGTAAAACCTAATTTTTTTCTATCTGTAATCATTCTAGCTCCTATATTTGAAGTCATTATAATTACACAATTTTTAAAACTTACAGTTCTACCTTGACTATCTGTTAATATTCCATCCTCTAAAATCTGCAATAATAAATTCATAATATCACTATGAGCCTTTTCAACTTCATCAAATAAAATTACTGAATATGGCTTCCTTCTAACTTTTTCTGTAAGTCCATTTGATTCCTCATATCCAACATATCCTGGAGGTGAACCTATCAATTTTGAAACAGAATGACTTTCCATATATTCAGACATATCTATTCTTATCATAGCATTTTCATTTCCAAATAAACTCTCTGCTAAGGCTTTCGTAAGTTCTGTTTTACCAACACCTGTAGGCCCTAAGAATAAAAATGAACCAATAGGTCTATTAGGATCTTTAAGTCCAACTCTACTTCTTCTAATTGCTTTTGAAATAGCTGATATTGCATCATTTTGCCCTACTACTCTATTATGCAAATTTTTTTCTAAGTTTTTTAATTTCTCTGTTTCACTTTCTGTTATTTTGTAAATTGGAATTCCAGTCCATCTTGATATTATTAGTTCTATATCATCTTTTTCTATATTTATAACTTTATTATTATTTTTATTTTTCCATTTATCATTTTCAGCTTCTAACTTTTCTACAAGTTCTTTTTCCCTATCTCGCAGTTTAGCTGCTCTTTCATAATTTTGTGTATTTATTGCTTCTTCCTTTTCTTTCACTACTTTTTCTAAATCTTTTTCCATATTTTTTAAATATTCTGGTTCAATAAAAGCTTTTAATTTTATTTTTGCTGAAGCTTCATCTACTAAATCTATTGCTTTATCTGGTAAAAATCTATCATTTATATATCTACTAGAAAGTTCTACAGCAGATATAATTGCTTCATCAGTTATTTTAACATTGTGATGTGCTTCATATTTATCTCTTAATCCTTTTAAAATTTTTATTGAGTCAGCTTCACTTGGTTCATCAATATTTACTGGCTGAAATCTTCTTTCCAAAGCAGAATCTTTTTCAATATATTTTCTATATTCTTTTAAAGTAGTTGCTCCTACTACTTGAATTTCACCTCTTGCTAAAAGTGGTTTTAAAATATTTGCAGCATCTATTGCACCTTCTGCAGCACCAGCTCCAACAATAGTATGAATTTCATCTATAAATAAAATTATATCTTGAGCTTTTTTTACTTCTGCTAAACATTTTTTTACTCTTTCTTCAAAATCTCCTCTATATTTAGCACCAGCAACCATAGAAGTTATATCTAATGTAACAACACGTTTATTTTTTAAATTTTCAGGAATATTTCCATTTATAATTTTTTGAGCTAAACCTTCTATAACAGCTGTTTTACCAACACCTGGTTCGCCAATTAAACATGGATTATTTTTAGTTCTTCTTGATAATATTTCTATTACTCTATCTGTTTCTTCAACTCTTCCTATTACAGGATCTAATTTTCCTTCTCTAGCTTGTTTTGTTAAATCATTTCCAAATTGATTTAAATTTTGAGTAGAATTATAATTATTTTGATTTTCTTTCTCATCTGGTATTTCATCAATATTTTCTTCAAATTCATTTAAAGTTTTAGCAATATCTGTAAGTAACATATCAGGATCAACTTCTAAATCTATTAATATTCTTATTGCTAAACTATCATTTTCTTTCATTAGACCAACTAAAAGATGTTCTGTTCCAATAAAATTAGAGCCTAATTTCTTAGCTTCAATATACGCATTTTCCAATACTTTTTTTGTTCTAGGAGTGAAACCTAAAACTGTAAAATTTTCTTTTATCTGTGCACCTATTATTTCTTCTATTTTATCTAGTATATCTTCTGGAGTAATTTCTTGATTTTCAAGTACTTTACCTGCAACACCATTTTCTTCACATGCTAAACCATATAAAATATGTTCTGTTCCTATATATGAATGTCCTAAATCGATTGCAAGTTCATTTGCTATAGCCAAAACTTTTTCACCACTTTTTGTAAATTTGTATACCATAAAAAAGACCTCCAAAAATTCTCTTAAATATAATATACACAGTTTGCTTGTATTTTAAACATAAAAAAATAAACAGCTTTCAACTGTTCATTTTTCTTTATATTCTATCTAGGCAACCTTATCGTAAAAATTGTTCCTTTTGGCTTATTATGAGCAGCTTTAATTGTTCCACCATGTTCTGAAACAATTAAATTTGCTATTGAAAGACCTAAACCTGTACCTCCTGTTTCTCTATTTCTTGCTTTATCTTCTCTATAAAATCTTTCAAAAATTCTACTTAATCCTTCATCACTTACACCTATACCTGTATCTTTTACCTCAATTACACACTTATTATCTTTTAAATATGTTGATATTTCTATTTTATCCTTTTCTTCAGTATATTTTATTGCATTATCTAATAAAATTATCATTAGTTGATAAAATTTATTTGTATCAACATCTACATCCATTTTATAATTGAAATTTAATATAATTTCTTTTTCTTGCATTTGTGCAATTTCTAAATATGGTGTTACAATTTCTTTAATATATTCATCAATATTTATATTTTCCTTTTGTAATTTTATTTTATTAGAATCTGCTCTTGAAAGAATTAATAAATCTTTAACTAATTTTGATAATCTTTTAGTTTCATTTAAAGTTAAACTAATATCTTCAGATTTATCAATAATTTTAGCATTTGGTTCTTGTAATAATAGTTCTTGTTTTGCTTGAATAATTGTTAATGGTGTTCTAAGCTCATGGGAAACATTTTGCACAAATTCCATTTGTTTCTCTAAACTTTCACTAACTGGTTTTAATGTTCTTTTTGAAACTAAATAACTAGCAATAATTGAAAGAATACAAACCACTATTATAGCTATTATAATTATTTGAAAATATCCTGTAACTAAATTTTTTTCACTATCTATATTAATTAATAATTGAACATATTGTTCTTCATTTATACCTGGAATAATAAAATTAATACCCCTATAATCATATTCATTCAAAACTGAAAGTTCATAAGTTTTATCTAAATTTTTATCACTAAAAGAAATTTCATTTACATAATTTCCAAGTCTTCCTAAATTATCACTTATAATTTTTCCTTCCATATCTCTAACAATTACAAATATATTAGGATTTGAAAGTATACTTGCAATAGAATAACTTGAACTACTTGTATCTCCAAAAAATATATAATTATTTTGATTAAAAAGACCTGAATTAATAAAAAAATTTGATTTTCCTTCTGTTTCTAAAACTTCCAATCTACTTTCATATAATTCATTATCAACACTTCTATAAATATTATTTCTTATCATAAAAAACACAAATAATCCAAAAAATATAAAAATAGCAATAAAAATTATTATATTATATACTATTAATTTAAAAAGTTTTATCTTTAATTTATCTTTTTCTTCCATTTTTACCTTCTTCTATTCAGACCAAATATAACCTACACCTCTAATTGTTTTTAAATATCCATCATAACCAATCTTTTTTAATTCTTTTCTTAAACCACTTGCATATACTTCTATTACATTTGTAGTTGTTTCACTATTAAATCCCCATATTTTATCAAAAATTTGCTCTTTAGTAATTATAGTATTTTTTGAATTTATTAAATATTCTAGCATATCAAATTGTTTTCCTTGAAGTAAAACTTCTTTTCCATTTGCCGATGCTTTTCTATTGTTTAAGTCTAAAACTAAATCTTTATATTCTATTATATTTTCTGTATAATTACCATTTGTACGCCTTATTAAAGCTTCTAATCTAACTAATAATTCTTCTCTATTAAATGGTTTTACTAAATAATCATCTGCTCCAGCTCTAAAACCTTTTACTTTATCACTAATTCCATCTTTTGCTGTTAAAATTAAAACAGGTGTAAAAATTTTATCATTTCTTAATTTACTAAGAACTTCATACCCATTCATTATTGGCATCATTATATCTAATATTATTGCATCATATATCTCTTGCTTTGCATACAATACTCCCTCTTCACCATCATATGCGTGATCAACATCATATTTTTTCTCTAAACATTGTTCAACTGTTTTTGCTAATATTTTATCATCCTCAATTATTAAAATTCTCATTACAAATACTTCCTTTTATTTTTAAAAATTGGTATTACTATAAATTATTTTTATTTGTAATACCAATTTTATACTATCTTTCTTAAAATAAAATTAAATTTATAAATTAAATACAGCTGTAGATATTGTAAAAAACAACAATACAGAAACTGTATCAACTATTGTTGTAAGTAAAGGTGATGCCATAACAGCAGGATCTAATTTTAGTTTTTTTGCACAAATTGGTAATATACACCCTAATTGTTTTGCTAATATAACAGTACATATAAGAGTTGCAGAAACAGTAAATGCTATTTGTATATCATTATATTGTATCATAACTCTTATTGCATTTACGAATGCAAGTACAATTCCAACTAAAAGTGCTACTCTAAATTCTTTCCACATTACTTTAAAAATATCTTTTGTACTAATTTCATCTGTTGCTAAACCTCTTATTATTAATGTAGAACTTTGAGAACCACTATTTCCTCCTGTTCCCATAAGCATTGGTATAAAAGCAACTAATACTGGTAATGCAGAAATTGCTGATTCAAACTTCTCAATAATTCCACCTGTAAGCATTGCAGAAATCATTAATACTAATAACCAAACTATTCTATTTTTTGCATGTTCAAATACACTAGTTTTTAAATATGAATCTTTAGCTGGATTAATAGCTGCCATTTTTTTAAAATCTTCTGAAGTTTCTTCTTGTAATACATCAATAGCATCATCTATTGTTACAATTCCTACCAATCTATTTTCTTTATCTACAACTGGAACAGCAACTAAATCATATTTATCAAATATTTTTGTTACTTCTTCTTGATCTTGCAAAGTTTGAACTTTAATAACATTTGTATCCATAATATCTTTTACTATTTCATCAGTTTCTGCTACTAAAAGTGATTTTATATCAACAACACCAAGTAATTTTCTATCAATAGATAATACATAACAATTATATATAGTTTCAGATTTTAAGCCTTTTTGCTTTATTCTTTCAAAAGCATCTTTTACTGTCATATTTTCTTTAAAATCCATAAATTCTGTAGTCATTATAGTACCAGCAGTATCATCTGGATATTTTAAAAGCTCATTTATTATCTTTCTATCTTCAGGTTTTGTATTAGCTAAAATACGTTTTACAACATTAGATGGCATTTCCTCAATTAAATCAACAGCATCATCCATATATATTTCATTCATTACATTATTAATTTCTTTATCTGTTAAACAATTTATTAATTTTTCTTGATCTTCTGACTCTAACTCAACAAATACTTCTGCTGCTCTTTCTTTTGACAAAAGTCTGTAAACCATTACTATTTGTTCTTGATTCAAATTTTCAAAAATAGTTGGGAAATCTGCTTCATTAACGCTATCTAGGAAATCACGTAATTCTTTTATTTTCTTAGTTTTAATTAGCTTTTTTAATTTTTCTAAAATAACTTCTTCATTTTCCATAACTATCCCTCCTATTATAAATTAAAAATAATACTTGATAACCAAAAAAATATTGAAACAGAGAAAATATCAACTATTGTAGTAATAATTGGTGAAGCCATTAAAGCTGGATCAAGTTTCATTTTTTTTGCAATTATAGGTAATATTCCACCTATTAGTTTTGATGCAAGAACAATAAAAATAAGTGTTATAGATATCAGTAATGCAATTAATGGATTTTTATATTGAATTAAAATTCTTATACTATTAACTAAAGCTAAAATTATTCCAATAAGAAGTGCTACTCTAAATTCTTTCCAAATAATTTTTAAAAAATCTTTTGTGGTAATTTCATCTGTTGCTAAACCTCTTATTATTAAAGTAGAAGTTTGGGAACCACAATTACCTCCTGTATCCATTAACATTGGAATAAATGTTACTAAAATTGGTAATGCAGAAATTGCACTTTCAAATCCTGTTATTATTGTTCCTGTTATTGTAGCTGACAACATTAAAAGTAATAACCATAAAATTCTGTTTTTAGCATGTGTAAATACATTTGTTTTAAAATATGAATCATCTGTTGTAGAAGTAATACCAACCATTAACTCAAAATCTTCTGTATTTTCTTCTTGAATTACGTCTACAGCATCATCTATTGTAATAATACCTACTAATCTATTTTCTTGGTCAACAACTGGAACTGCTACTAAATCATATTTATCAAATATTTTTGTTACTTCTTCTTGATCTTCTAAAGTATTAACTTTTATTATATTTGAATCCATTATATTTTTTACAACATCTTCTCTATCTGCTAACAAAAGATCTTTTATATCAATTATTCCTATCAACTCTCTATCATTTGAAACTACATAACAATTATATACTGTTTCTTTTTTTAAACCTTTTTGCTTTATAAATTTAAAAGCATCATTTATTGTCATATTGTCTCTTAAATCAATAAATTCAGTTGTCATAAGACTTCCAGCAGTATCATCTGGATATTTTAAAAGTTCATTTATTATTTTTCTATTTATAGGCTTTGTATTTGATAATATACGGTTAACAACACTAGATGGCATTTCTTCAATTAAATCAACTGCATCATCCATATATATTTCATTCATAACATTTTTTATTTCTTTATCTGTTAAACAATTTATTAATCTTTCTTGATCATCATGTTCTAATTCTACAAATACTTCTGCAGCTTTTTCTTTTGATAATAACCTGTATACCATTATTTTTCGTTCATCTTCTATGTTTTCTAAAATGGACGGGAAATCAGCACTTTTTATATTTTTCAAAAATTCACGTAAGTCTTTTATTTTTCTGTTTTCAATTAAATTAGTTAATTGATCTAAAATATTCTCAATATCCATACTAACTCCCCTTTCTATATTTTATGTAAATTCTCCAAACATTGTTATTATACATCTATAGTTAAAAAAAGTCAAGATTTGACGAAATTTGTTTATTTATTTCTTTTTTTAAGTTTGATTTTATTTCTTATCTTCTTTTTTCTTTATTTTTCTCTTTTTTTCTTCTTTTTTGTGTCTCATTCAAAAAACTTGGTTGTTTTTACACAACCAAGTTTTTCTTTTTTTGGGCAATAATACTGTATTTTTCAGAATGTATTTTTTCTCCAGTTCTTAAAGATTTTGCTTCATGACTAATTTCACATTCAAAATAAATAATATTGAAATTTTTAAAAAGCTCTTCAGTTTCTTGATAATTTAAAAATATCTTATCTGGAGCTTCTTTAGCTAAATCATGATCTCGAGATAAAAAACTACCTACAAAAAATCCATCTTCAGCTATACAATCTTCAATCTTTTTCCATCTTGATTGTAATTCTTTTCTCAAACAATAATTAAGAACTTTGAACATGATAAGTAAATCGCATTTTGGTAAATCAATATTCTGAAAATCGCCACAAATAAATTTAAATCTTTTCTTTTCATCTTCAGTAATAAGTTTCTTTAAGCAGCATTCCTTTGCCTCTTCACAAGCATCAAGTGCTAAAACTTCCCAACCTTTTCTTATTAGATAAGCAGTATCACTTCCTCCACCACAGCCTATTTCAATAGCTTTTCCTTTCGGTATCGGTATTTCAGATAAATTATTTAGTAAAAATTTTGTTGGTGGATTGTTTTCAAGTTTCTTTGCATCACTCATTTGGCCATCCCTTTCTATGAATTCATATTTGTGAGTTACTATTTTTTACATAATTATACATAAAAATAAATAGTTTTGCTTACTTAAAAACATTATAGGTTACATAAATATTTTACCATATTAATAAATTAATTTCAATATTTGGTTATTTTATTAATAGGCCAAAATCTCATTACTACTATTCCTTCTAATTTTTCTAGTGGAATACAACCAAATACTCTACAATCTATACTATTATCTCTGTTATCTCCCATTGCAAAAATATATCCTTCTGGAACAACAAAATCATAAAAAACTTCTGATTCAGTAATAACATCATCTTGTAAATAATTTTCTTCTAAAACTTTATCATTAACAATTACTTCATTATTTTCAATTTTAACATGGTCTCCAGCAACTGCTATTACTCTTTTTATATAACTAGTTTTACTTAATTCTAAACAATAATAAACAAACTTTTTAAATATTCCTTTTGGTTCATTATCATAAGTTGCTATTGGATTTGACTGATCAGCATCCCATTTTGAATATTCTTTTGTTGGTGCTTCAAATGTTATTATATTTCCTACTTCTGGTTTCTTTTTAGTTATTCTAAAAGTTCTATTTAACATAAGTCTTTCATTTTCATATAGTGTTGGATACATAGAACTATGTTTTACTATTGTAGGAGTTCCTATAAAATATCTAAATATTAAAGCTAGTACTAACGCTACTATTATACAAAAAATCCATTCTAAAATTTCTTTTTTCATCATTTGCCTCTTTTCTGCTTTAGAGTATACTTTTCCACAATTTATACAAAAAAGTGTATAACTTAATATTCTCCATAAAAACATTTAATCATAAAATTATTTAATGGATACTTTATTGTTTTTATATCATTAATTACTTTATGTATATCATATTTAATTTCTAATTGTTCATATTTTATATTATTATTTTTTATCTCTAAAATTCCTGCACATGCACAATTAGTATTAATTGGACATCCTAAACTTCCTGGATTAATAAAGTATTTATTATTGTTTTCATAATAAATTTGAGTATGTGTATGACCAAATAAATATATATCAGCATTTTTATTCTCAAAATTTTCACATATTTGTTCTAAAGTAGGAATTTTATAGAATTTTTTAAATTTATCTTTATTATCCATAGGATAATGTTCTAATACTATTTTTTTATTTTCAATTTCTAAAACATCTCTATTTTTTAGTTTACTAATAAATTCAACTTGTTTAGGTTGAAGTTGTTTATGATTCCATATATGTGTAGCAATTTCTTCTTCTGATAATGGTTTTGCATTTTTTTCATTATGATTTCTTTTTGGTATTCCTTTAAGTAAGTAATTTTCATGATTTCCTCTTACAAAAGCTTTTATCACATCATCTCTATCCATTAAATATTGTATACATTTTTGAGGATATGGTCCAATTCCAATAACATCACCTAAACAAATAATTTGATTTATATTTTCCTCTTGAAATTTATTAAATACTGCTATAAGTGCATCAATATTACTATGTATATCTGATATAATACCAATCTTCATAATCCTTCTCCTATTGCCATTCACAAGTAGCTGGTGGTTTACTTGTAACATCATATATCACAAATTCTATTTTATCTCCATAACTACTCATTATTTCATTAGTGGCTTTTTCTAACATTTCTTTTGAAACTTCTTTTCCAATTTCTCCTGGTCTACCTGTCATAAAATCATTTGTAACAAAAGTTCTAATAGCAACTGAATATTTTTTATTAATTCCTATTGGTAATAATACTGCAAATGTTTGATTTACTTTTGCATTTTCTAAATTACTTGTTACTATTTTGTCTAACTCTCTTAATAAATCAACTGTTTCATCACAAATTCTCATATCAAAACATTTTGGTGTTTCTGTTAAATTTTTAGTATTTAATATATAACCTACTCTATTAATTGTATTTATAGAATCTGTAACTTCTTTTGCTTTACTTGTTACTGTTTTCCAATCAAAATCTAAACAATTTCCTTCCATTAAACATAAGTTTCTATAACTTCTAGCATCTCCTTGTACACCTACTGATTTTATTGGAAGAATATATCCTTTTTCTGATATTGAATTAAGAATTTCATTTAATTTTTCAACTTCTTCATTAGTTATAATTACTTCATCTTTCTTGTCATGACAAAGTAATCTAATTGCTAAACCTGGACCTGGAAAAGGTTGTCTTGATGCTATTGCTTCTTCTAATCCTAATTTTCTAGCAACTTTTCTAACTTCATCTTTATGCCAATCACTATTTGTTTCTACTATAAGACCTTTTTTTCTAGCCTCTCTTACTATTTCAACATCATTATGATGTGTTTTTATTTTATGAGCAAATCCACTTATATCAGGATTTCCACTCTCAATTAAATCAGGTCTTAATGTTCCTTGTGCTATAAATGTATTTTTTGCATCTAAACCTAATCTTTCTATTACATTATTAGCAATTTTTATAAATATTTCACCAATAATTTGTCTTTTTGTTTCTGGATCAACTGTATCTACTAATGGACCTAATTTTTTGCCATTAACTTCTACAACTGTATTGAAAAAGTAATCTTTTGCATTTTCTCTTATCAAATTTTTTAAACCTAATTTTTTCAAATTTTCACAAATAACATCACTTTCATTTTTTCTCATAAATCCAGAATCAATATGTATTGCATAAATATTATCAGGATTTAATGCTTTTACAAGTAATGCTGCTGTAACTGCTGAATCTACACCTCCACTTACAAGTACAATTATTTTATTATCTTTAACTTTTTCTTGAATCATTTTTATTGAAGTTTGAATTCTATCTTCTAGTGCATAAAATTCTTTATAATTTGCAACTTTTCTTATAAAGTTTTCTAACATTTTCATTCCATTTTCAGTTAAATCAACTTCTGGATGAAATTGAACACCATACATTTTTCTTTCTATATTACCAATACCAGCAATTGCTTCTCCGGATTTTGCTATAACCTCAAAACCTTTTGGGCAAACTTTTACTGTATCTCCATGACTCATCAGCACTTGTTCTGTTGATGATAAACCATCAAAAAGTGGTGCTTTATTATTTATAGCAATTTCACATTGTCCATATTCTTTTTTTACATTACTATCAATTATTCCACCAAAATGATCTGACATAAGTTGCATACCATAACATATTCCTAATACAGGAATTCCTAATTCAAATATTTTCTCATCAAATTTTAATCTTTGACCATCTGCAACATTGTTTGGCCCACCAGATAAAATAACTGATTGATATTCTTTTAAATCTTCACTTTTTACATTAATAGGAAATATATCAGATTTTACTCCTAATTCTCTAACTCTCCTATCAATAACTTTTGTGTATTGACCTCCACAATCTAAAATTGCTAATTTTTCCATAAATTCCTCCATTAATTTTTTATAATTTAAAACTTCTTATCCTATATAAATAACCCAATTAATATAATTAGTTTACTACAAAATGTTTAAAAAATCAACCTCTTATATTTGTCTTTATGTAAACCATTTACATATATTTCCTTTTATGGTATAATATACATAGTGTGTTATAAAGGAGGTTTTATGAAAAAAAATAAAAATGAATTAAAATCTGTACTTAAAAAATTATACAAAATATTAACCAAAAAGCAAAAAATATCTTTTGCAATAATTGTATTAATTATGATTATATCTGCAGGATTAACTCAAATAACTCCAAAAGCTATTGGATGGTTAACAGATGATATATTGGTACAAAATGAAATCGCATTTTTAAAAGTAATACCTTTTCTAATTTTAATTTTGATAGTAAATGTTTCAAATGAAATTATAAAAATAATTAGAAGAGTTATGGTTGAAGATACTGCAACAAGAACAGAAAAACATGCAAGAGGAATGGTAATTAAATCTTTGCTTATGGCTCCTTTATCATATTTTAGAGAAAATATGACAGGTAATATACATGGAAGAATGAATAGATGCTTAGAAGGAACTGTAAAATTAGAAAAATTATTATTTATGGATTTTGCACCAGCAATATTTAATAGTATTGCTGCTATTATAACAATATTTATAACTCTACCTTTTGTTTTAGCATTACCTATGATGCTTGTCATACCAATAGGAATATTTATAGTATTTAAACAAATACACAGCCAAAAAGGTATTAGAGTTGAACTCTTAGAAAGTAAATCCCAAATGGATGGTACTATAGTAGAATTAATAAATGGTATTGAAGTTATAAGAATTAGTGATAGTGTAAATTTTGAAACAAATAGATTTGATAATAAATCAGAATTTTTAAGAAAAAAGGAAATGAAACATCACAAGGCTATGGCTTTATATGATTGTTTGAAATTTATAAATCAAGCTTTCTTTACAGTATTAATTATTGGAATTTCAACATATCTAGCAACTAAAAACGTAATATCAGTAGGTGCTGTATTAACTGCTTATTTATGTTTCAATCAATTAATAAAACCACTTGAAGAATTACATAGAATTTTTGATGAATTATCTGAGTGTACCGTATTAGCAACAGACTTTTTTAAAATGGTTGAAATACCTAATGATTTCTCATATAGTGAAATATCAGATAAACAAACAACTAACAAAATTGATCCAATAATAAAAATTGAAAATTTAGATTTCTATTACAATGAAGACAAAGATAAAATAATTTTAAATAATTTTAATTTATCTATTGATAAAGGCTCTTTTTTAGGAATTGCTGGACCAAGTGGATGTGGTAAATCTTCATTAATTAAATCAATTTGTAAATTAGAAAAAGCATATGGAACAATAATAGTTGATTCTCAAAACATAAATACTTTAAATAGAAAAGATATTTCTGAACTAATCGCTTTAGTTCCTCAAAGCCCTTTTCTAATTGCTGGAACAATTTATGAAAATATATGTTATGGTTTAGATAGAGAAGTTTCAATAGAAGAAGTTGAAGAAGCTGCAAAAAAGGCATATATATATGATTATATAAATAGCTTACCTAAAAAATTTGATTCTGTTATTTCTGAAGGTGGAAATAATTTATCAGGTGGTCAAAGACAAAGAATAGCAATAGCTAGAATTTTTTTAAGAAAACCAAAAATTTTAATTTTAGATGAAGCAACTTCTGCTTTAGATAATACTTCTGAAAAACACATTCAAACAGAAATAGAAAAATTACAAAAAGAAAATAATACAACAATAATTTCAATAGCTCATAGACTTACTACTCTAAAAAATTGTGATAGAATTATTGTATTAAATAAAGGCAAAATTGAAGAAATCGGAAAATATGATGAATTAATTGAGAAAAATGGAATATTTAGTGATATGTATTATGGAAAACTAAAATAAAGACCAAGCTTGGTCTTTATTTTTTATAGTTCTTTTTTATTATATATTTTACAAGAAATAATATAAGAAATGTAATAAAATAAAAATGTAAATAATATTAAAATAATTGGGATAAATTTTTCAACTTCAAAGTTAAAGTTTAACTTACTTCCTATATAAAAAATTCCACCACACAAAGATGCAACTACAAATACTGAAATAATCATATATATTCTTCCTTTTTCTGCTCCATATTTAAATATATAAGGTATTTGAATTGCCTCAACTATTCCTATTCCAAATATTGAACTAGTTGCTAAGCTAATTAATTCTCTAATATTTATAAATTGTTTTGTTGTTATAAAACTTATAATTATAGTTAATATTATTCCTATAATACTTCCTATTATTGTTGAGCCTATTATTAAAATATATTTTGATAATACAACTTCTTTTCTTGAAACTGGAAATGTTAAAATATATTTATCTGATTTTGCCATTTCATCATAATTAAAAGAAGCAATACTAAACATACTAAATAACAAAACCATCATCATTAAAAGTATACTTGTGATATTTTCTTGTTGTGAAGAAAATAAAATAAATAATATTAAACATACTATAAACGTTTTTTTATATACTTTTATTTGTAATAAATCTTTTATTATAAGTCCTTTTATTATATTCATAATTATTTTTCCCCCTTAATATAAATTAACATTATTTCCTCTATACTAGCTTTATCTATAACTTCTATGTTATATTTTTTCTTGAATTCATATTTATTTTCAACTAATATTTCATAGTTATATTTATTTTTTCTATATTTAATATAATCATTTTTATCTATAGTTTTAAAATCTTCTTCAGAACATTTTACTATTCCTGTAAACTCTAATAATTCATCTTTTGGCCTTGTAAATATTATTTTTCCATTATTTATAAAAGTTATATAATCTGCGATATGTTCTAAATCTGAAGTTATGTGGCTAGATACTAATATTGAATTATTTTCATCTTGTATAAATTCTTGAAAAATTTCTAAAATCTCATTTCTTGCTACTGGATCTAAACCAGAAGTTGGTTCATCTAATATTAATAATTTTGGATGATGAGAAATTGCTATTGCAATTTTTAATTTCATTTTCATACCACTTGAATATTCTATTGAACTTTTTTCTTTAGGTAATTTAAAATCATCTATATATTTAAAAAATAATTTTTCATCCCAATTTTTATAAATATTTTTCATTATTTTATTTATATCTAACGGATTTAAATACTCTGAAAGTGAACTATCATCTAAAACTACACCTATATCTTCTTTTATTTTTATATTGTTTTTTATATCTTGATTAAAAATTTTAATATTTCCATTATCAATATTTATAACATCTAAAATTGCTTTTATAGTAGTAGTTTTACCAGCTCCATTTTCACCTATTAAACCTAATATCATTCCTTTTGGTAAATTAAAATTAATATGACTTAATTCAAATCCATTATATTTTTTACATAAATCTTTAACTTCAAGTATATTTTCCATATTATTCCTCCTCATATAAATAATTAAATAAATCAATTATTTCTTTTTTATTAATATTTGTAAGTTTTGAAATTTTTATAATTTCTTCTATATGCTTCTCAATAATTTTAAGTTGTTCTTCTTTTATTAGCTGTTTACTTCTAGCAATAACAAAACTTCCTTTTCCTTGTACTGTTTTTATATACCCCTCTTGTTCTAATTCATCATAAGATTTCTTTACAGTTAATACACTTATTCTTAAATCTTTAGCAAGGTTTCTTACAGAAGGTAAAATTTCTCCTTCTTTTAATTCATTCATATTTATTGAATTTTTTATTTTTATTTTTATCTGTTCATATATTGGTATATCACTATTATTACTTATAATAATATTCATCACATCACCTATTTATGTATAACAGTATATAACAGTTTATAACAGTTGTCAATATAAAAAACGATACATTTTTTGTATCGTTTTTTATTTTTGACTTAAATTCGGTTTTAAAATTAATAAAAGCTTGTAGTTAAAGCCCTTCAAAACATAAAACTACAAGCACACAGAAAAAGATTAAATTAAAGATATTTGAAAATCAACACTTATTTCATTAATCTCTATTAATATATTATCATTTAAAAACTTTTTATCAATATTTATTCAGAATAAAGTGAATTGCTATTTAAAATTAATATAGTTTGCTTTTATTTTATCCAAAGCATATCTTATAAGAGGCTTTCCCACAAAATTTATTTCTTTGTCCATATTATCTAATCTATTTTCAAGTTCTTCTATTGAAATATATTTTAATTCACTAACTTCTTCCTCTTGAATTACCATGTCTTTTATTTGCTTATTTGTTCTTAATAAATATGTATAACTAAAACAATTATTGTTAATTTGTTCATTTTTATATATGTCTAATAAAATCAAATCTTTTTCATTTACTTCTATTCCTATTTCTTCACTTAATTCCCTTAAAGCAGCTTTAATTTCTTTTTCTCCTGAAATAATATGACCAGCTGTTAATGAAAATTTATTTGCACCAATCTTTTTTAAAGGACTTCTTCTTTGTAGTAAAATTTCATTTTTTTCATTTAATACCCAAACTGTTATTTCTCTGTGCCATAAATTTTTTTCATGTATTTCACTTCTTTCTAATGTTCCTAACTTTTTTTCATTTTTCTCATCATAATAATCTAAAAATTCCATATTTTTCTCCTTTTCGATTCCACCCATCTCTAACAACAACATATCTGTTCGAAAATCTTCAACAGATATATAGAAATATCATTATGAAATTGAATTATTTTTTTCAATATTATTTCTCTCATTAGTTATCAAATAAGTAAATCAAAGTGGAACTATTACATAATTTCCTAATAAAAGTATATAACCAATTTATATTTAATTTTTCAGTGTATTATAAAATACGTCCATTATATATCATCTTTTTATGCGTATGTCAATTAGTGTCAAGGAAACTCGAAAAATGCAATTTGTAAATAATCAAGATTTTGTTATAGTATTTGCAATTACACATGTTCTTGGAATTTATTAAAAGACATTAATGACAAATTTTAAATGAAATTTAAATTGTTTGACAAATATAAAAATAATGCTATACTAATAATATCTTAAGCAAAAGTCAAATAAAGATTACAATATGTACGAAGGTGTGAATGTCGGTTCACATCTTTTTTGTGCAAAAAAACTAGGTAACTTTCGGACTACCTAGCTCATACACTTATTGATCCAGTAAAACAGATGAAAAAAGAAGAACGAGAAAAAGAGATTGAATTTGATAGGTGGTAATTAATGCACTATGAGAGTAAATGAAAGATACTAATATAATAAAAGCATCGTTTTAGATGCTTTTATTATTAGTTTTTTATTCCAAAAATTGATAATATTCCTTTGAATAGCCTTTTATACCAAGGTACTTCTTTAATCTCTATTAACTGCATATTGTTGATTGAATCTATTTCATCTTCATTTTTTCTGTCTTTTTTTAAAATATTATCTGGATTATATTTTTCTCTTAATAATGCTCCTTGTTTCTCTCTTTCCTGCTTTTCTTCTTCTAATAATTCTAATCTTTCTGCTTCAGGAACAATATAATCTCTATAAATTATTGCTAATATAGATTGTGTATCTTCCTGAATTGATTTTTCCCATTGTTCATTATAAAAATCAATATTAGGTATATAATCCTTATCTTCATTTTCAAATAAGAAATTTATAAATTTCTGTGGTATTTTTTCTACAATTTCTTTATCAGTATGATTTAATATTTCTATAACTTCTGAAACTGCTTTTTTATTAAAATTCCCCATTAAACTTTCCTCATTTCATTATTCTCTTTCGTCTGTTTCATTTTCTTTTACTTGATCTTGATTTTTTGAATTAAGCCTATTTTTAATTGCTGAGAACATTCCTTTAATCTTTCCTTTTGCATTATCATAAATTTGTTTAAATTTAGATTGACTTACAACGGGCATTTGTCCACCCTCAATTCTATGGTTAGTTTCTCCTTGTAATTTAGTTTTTGATTCATTCATTCGTGCTACAGTAAGTGCATTGTTCATTTCATTTCTCAATTCATAATAGTCCATATAATTCTCTGCTGAAATATTCAATCCATCTAACTCATTTTTAATATAATCTTCTATAGCTTCTACCCCAGCACCTACACCAATACGATGTGATGGAATACTATCCCATTTAAAATTATCATTAAAAATTTTTTCGTCATCTTCTGTTATATATTTTCTATTTTCCCCTTGAACTTCAGATAATCTTGATTTAGCATCTTCATACTCCTCTTTACTACATCTTATTGATACACCATCTTTCCCTATAGCTCTAATATTACTAGATCCTTTATTTTGTGATTGAACTAATAATTTATTAACCAAATTATTTAATAAAAATTTCTCTACTTTAATACTATCTGGTACATTATCCTCTCCAACTTTTCTTTCAAAATCTTTTAATAATGCCAACTTTTGTAAGTAATGATTTGCCCAATTATTATTACCTCTAATATTTTGTTCCATAATATTTTTTCTCCTTTTTTTCTTTAAATATTTTCTAATACATTATTAATATTTTGCTAAATACTCTAATCATTATAATTGTGTAATTTAAATACTTCATTTAGTAGATAAGTTAACAATTTTTTACTAATTATAGTATACTATAATTAGTCATATTTGACAATATTTTTTTTAAATTTATAGCAATTTTGCTATTTGTCATGCAAAAAGAGATATTTTCAGAAAGTTGCACCCCAACTATTGACTTTGAACCTCTAAAAAAACGATACCTAAAGTATCGTTTCTTCTTTGGTGGCTTCAAGTGGAATTCGCCAAGCCGCGTCGGAAAAATAGTCCACCGGACTATTTTTGCCTAAGTTTCAGGCTAACCCTGTTAGCCTAAAACTTGGCAACCTCCTTTTCGATTCCACTCATCTCAAAATCTTCTAAAAAAACGATACCTAAAGTATCGTTTCTTCTTTGGTGGCTTCAAGTGGAATCGAACCACTGACACGGGGATTTTCAGTCCCCTGCTCTACCAACTGAGCTATGAAGC
>CANQEX010000012.1 GCA_947596225.1 uncultured Clostridia bacterium
AAGACAGTTTATTTATAGAGCAATTTTGAAGGGTAAAAATTTTTTATAAAATTTCCCGAAATAAATTGACACTATCTCTAATTAACATAATTTTGACTTTAATTCACAAATATGATATACTTTTGTACATACTTGAAATTAAGTATTTATTATATAGATTTAATTTTCTTTATAATACCATAATTGGTTTATTATACAGTAACTATTAACAGCATGAAAAGGAGATTAAAAGATGAATTTAACTAATGTAATAGCTTATGATGAAAATAATCAAATCTTAAGCAATCCTTTTGGAAAACAAGTTTGGATTTATGCAATATCAAACAAACAGTATGTTTCTTTAAACGGAGTAATTTTTAAGAAAAATGATAGTATTTTTTTAATTGAAACTGTGTCTTTAAAAAAGCACATAATTCTTTCTTTTGGTAAAAAAAATTACCAGACTTATATTGGAAAAACTGATTTTTACTCTGAAATTTATCTTGTAGCTGCTATACGAATTCGGGATAACAAAATTATTAAAAATATTGCACAGTTAAGAGCAGAGTGGATGAATTCTCCAAAAGATAAATTCTACATTTTTGCAACTACTTCTGAGGCCCAAAATATATTTTTTGTTATGGAAAATATTAATGGTAACTGCTTAATCAGCAATGATGGCTGTGAATATGAAGTTATAGGTAAAGAAACAATCTTACCTTATAATACAGATTTATCTGTACAGGAACATATTTCCTACTCTACTAGAGTCAAAGCTAAATATGAAAAAAAAATAAAAAAATATACTTATGTACGAATAGCTTTCTTTACTCTTGGTAATTCTACTCTTTGGAAATATGATAATATCGACAGCATAAAAGAACTTATAGATAAATGCCATACAGATATTTTAGTATTAGGAGTACTAGATAATGCCCCTTATTCTTCTATAAAAATAGGGGTTCCAACAGATTTAGTTTTTTTTGTAACAAGAAAGTATGATGAAAAAACAAATTGCTTTATATCTACAAATGGGAAAAAATTTAAGTGCACAGGACCAGCGATAATGGTATAATTCATCAAAAATGGCGATGGGGTTACCCATCGCCATTTTAATTTTATTGTAAAAATGCTTTATATCCTTTATATGCTTGATAAACATCAAATTTACTTGTTATTTCATATGGTGAGTGCATTCCCATTACAGGAACACCAACATCAACAACATCCATTCCACGATTAGCAAGTGTAAGAGCTATTGTTCCTCCACCACCTTTATCTACTCTACCAAGTTCACAAGCTTGATATCTTGCACCAGCTTCATCAAATATTTTTCTAAGTTCAGCCACAAATTCAGCAGGTGCCTCTGAAGCTCCTGATTTTCCTCTTGTTCCTGTATATTTTACAACTGTCATTCCCTTATTTAAATAAGCAGTATTATTTTTCTCAAAAGCAAATGCAAAATTTGGATTATATGCAGCATCAACATCTGCAGATAATGCTTTTGTATTAGAAAAGGCTTTGTCCAAAGAACTTGCTTTTGTACAACCTGTTTTCTCAAGTAATTCTAATGCAAATGTATCAAATATTCTAGCATACATACCTGTTACACCATTAAATCCTACTTCTTCTTTATCTGTTATTACACATAATGCTGTAGTTTTAGGTTGATTAACTTCTAATATTGCCCTTAGTGCTGTATAGCAACAAACTTTATCATCTTGCCCATATGCTGATATCATACTATAATCAAATCCCATACTTTTAGCTTTAAAAGCTGGAACAAGTTCTATTTCTGAACTCATAAAATCAATTTCTTTTATTCCATACTTTTCATTTAATAATTTCAAAATATTTAATTTAACTTTTTCTGATACCTCATCAGAATCATATGGTATACTTCCAACTAAAACATTTAATTCTTCACCTTGTACACCATCTTTTAATTTTCTTTCCATTTGCTCTTGTGCTAAATGAGGTAGTAAATCTGAAATAGTAAATACTGGATCATCATCTTTTTCTCCAATACATATATTAATTTTTTCTCCATTTGGTTTTACAACTGTTCCATGCATACTAAGTGGAATATTTGTCCATTGATATTTTTTTATTCCACCATAATAATGTGTTTTTAGCATTCCTAAATTATTATCTTCATATAATGGTTTTTGTTTTAAATCGATTCTTGGAGAATCACAATGTGCTGCCACTATATTAAATCCATTTTCTAGACTATCTGTACCTATTACTGCTGAATAAATGCATCTTCCCCTATTTACATAAAAAACTTTATCACCTGGTTTTAAAGTTTCAATCTCTGAAACATCTACAAAACCATTTTTTAATAAAATTTCTTTTGAATTTTGAACTATTTCTTTTTCTGTTTTAGATGTATTTAAGTAATACATATATTCATCTGCAAATTGAAATATGTTTTTTAATTCCTCATCTGATAAATTCTCCCAACCATTACTATTATCAGCAAATAGTTTTTCTTTTAATTCTTTTCCGTCATTTTTTGACATTTCTTCTTGTCTCCTTTCATACTCTTCATTTATATTATTAACTTTTATATAATTTCTATTATATTTTTCTTACTTATTTTTTTATTTCCAATTTTATATGCTTTCTTTATTTTTTCAACACATTCAATAGATTTTTCAGGAGAATTGGCATGCACATATGCAATAATCTCTCCTTTTTTTACTGCATCTCCAATCTTTTTATTAAAAGTCATACCTACTCTATAATCAATTACATCGTCTTCTTTTTGTCTACCTATACCAAGTTCTTCTCCAGCCTTTCCTATTTTGTAAGCATCTAATTTTTCAACATAACCATCTTTTTCTGCTATAATTGGTGTTATTACTGGAGCTTTTTCAAATTTTTCTGGATTTTCAATATAAGATACATCTCCTCCTTGTCTTACAACCAATTCTTTAAATTTTTCATATGCTTTACCATTTTTAATTACTTCTAAAACTTTTTTCCTATTATTACTAACTGAATAAATACCTGATAAATTCATAATTTGTATAGCTATATTTAAAACAACTTCTTCAACGTCTTTACTCATATTTCCTTTTAATGCTTCTACTGTTTCTATAATTTCTAAACTATTTCCAACAGAATGTCCTAAAGGTTCATCCATATTGGTTAAAACACATACAGTTTTTCTTTTTGCCCATTTTCCAATTAAATTCATCATCTTAGCAAGTTTTCTAGCTTCAGTTTTATTTGACATAAATGCACCTTTACCACAAGTTACATCTAAAACTATAGAATTCGCACCAGAAGCAATTTTTTTACTCATTATACTTGATGCTATAAGTGGTATACTATTTGTACAAGAAATAGTATCTCTTAATGCATATATTTTTCTATCAGCAGGTGCTAAATTTAAAGTTTGGCCTATTAGGCTAATACCAATATCTTTAATATTTTTCTTAAATTCTTCAACTGATAAATTAATATTATACCCAGGAATCGATTCTAATTTATCTAAAGTTCCTCCAGTTATTCCTAAACCTCTTCCACTCATTTTTGCTACTGGAATTCCTAAACTTGCAATTATTGGCATTACTATTAATGTAATTTTATCTCCAACACCACCTGTAGAATGTTTATCAACAATATTATTAGAGATATCACTTAAATCTAAAACATCACCTGAATTTGCCATTGCAAAAGTTAAATCTAAAATTTCATTTTGAGTCATTCCATTTATACAAATTGCCATTATTAATGCAGCTGCTTGATAATCTGTTATTTCACCATTTGTATAATTGTTAACAAAAAATTCTATTTCTTCTTTTGACAAATCCTTGGCATTTTTTTTATTTTCAATAATATCCAATATATTCATATATTTTCCTCTATTTTATAATTTCTATAATTTTTGATTTCTCACTCACCTTTTTTGTTGTAAATTTAAATGCATCAATTAAATTCTGTGTAGTTCCACTTACCTTTTCTTTATCGTCTGTATATACATAGGCCAAAGTTTCCCCAACTTTTACGTTATCCCCAACTTTTTTACTTATTGTTATTCCAGCAGTTTTATTTACCTTTTTTTCATCTTTCATTCTACCTGCTCCTAGATAAACTGCTATGCTTCCTACCATATCTGCATCTATTGATTCTACTACTCCATCTTCTGTTGATAAAACAGGCATACAATATTTAGCTTCTTTAAATAATTCAGGTTTTTCAATATATTTAACATCACCATGTTGAGTTCTTACCATTTCTTTAAATTTTTCATATGCTTTACCAGATTTAATTGCTTCTTTTATTAATTTTGCATTTTCATTTAAATCTTTTTTATCACTTGCTAAAGAAATCATTACACTTCCTAAAGTTTCTACAACTTCTTCTAAATCTTCTGCCATTACACCTTTTAACGCCATTATAGTTTCTTTAATTTCAAGATTGTGTCCAATAGAATAACCTATAGGTTGATTCATATTTGTAATTACACAAGCAACTTCTTTTTGCAAAGATTTCCCTAATCTAACTAATAATTTTGCAAGCCTTTTAGCTTCATTTTTATTACTTATATATGTTCCTTTTCCAAATGAAATATCAAATACTATTTTTTTACTTCCTGTTGCAATTTTTAAACTCATTAAACTTGCTGCAATTATTGGGACACTATTTTCACAAGCAGTTTCATTTCTTAATCTATATATTTTACTTTCTGCAGGTGCTAAATTTAATCCTTGATTCATTATACTTACATCTATTCTTCTAACATTTTCTTTAAATTCTTCAATAGTAAGATCTGTTGTAAATCCAGGAATAGATTCTAATTTATCTATTGTTCCACCAGATATTCCATATCCTCTACTAGAAACTTTTGCAACAGGCATTCCTAATGATGCAAGTATTGGCATTAACAATATTGTTGCTTTATCTCCGACTCCCCCAGTTGCATGTTTATCAACAATATTTTTTGTAATATCACTAAAATCAACCATATCACCTGACTCAGCCATTGAAACACTAAAATTTAATATTTCATCTTCTGTAAGTCCATTTGTACATATATAACTTAATACGGCTCCAGCTTGTGCATCAGTTATTTCTCCTTTTGTAAGTTTACCAACAAAATATTTTATTTCTTCTTTAGTTAATTCATTACTGTCTCTTTTTTTTCTAATAATAGATTTTATATCCATTTTTTATCCATCCTTCTCTATTTCATAAAATTTTTTATAAACGTTTTTCTATGTAAAATACATGGTCCGATTTTCTTTAATAATTCTTATATGTTCAGCTGTTCCATAACCTTTATGTTTAGCAAAACCATATATTGGATAAACTTCATCCCACTGTCTCATAAGTCTATCTCTTGTTACTTTTGCAATTATTGATGCTGCTGAAATACAATAATTTTTAGCATCACCTTTTATTATAGATATATAAGGTATACCTAATGTATCCATATTATTTAACGCATCTACCATTATTAAATCAGGTCTTTGTTTTAAACCTTCTAAAGCAATTTTTACTCCTAATTTTGTTGCATTCAAAATATTTATTTCATCTATAGTATTTTGATCTACAATTCCAACACTATAACTAATTGCTTCTTCTGTTATTATTTCATATAATTTCTCTCGTTTTTTTTCTGAAATTTTTTTAGAATCATTTACTCCCTCTATAAAAGAATCTTTTGGCATAATTACAGCACCAACAACAACAGGCCCAGCTAAAGGTCCTCGTCCAGCTTCATCTATACCACAAATATAATTTATATTATTTGCATATAATTTATTTTCTTCTTCTTTTAGGGCATTTAGTCTTTCAATCTCTTTTTCTTTCATTTTTTTACCTAATTTTTAAATTTTAAGATTATTTTAATTTTATATCGTTATTATATATATATAGAAAAAATATTTCAACAATTAAATTGAATTTTTTCTCATATATTTCTATTGTATCTGAATAAATTTTGAGTTATTATATATTCAGATGAAAATATTTTATGGAGGTACAAATAATGGATAATGACAATAATGAAAATGAAATCCAAAATGAATTTCAGAATCAAAATCAATTTAACTATAGTAAAGACAATAACTTTACTTTTAAGAAAAGTAATTTTAAAAGCTCTTCTAATAATGGGTTTGGAAAAACAGTTCTAGTTCCATTTCTTTCTGGAATAATTGGTGCAACACTAGTAATAGGAACCTGTTTTGGTGTTCCATCTATAAAGCAAAAACTTATAGGTAGAAATTCTATTTTTACTTCTAGTTCTTCATCAGATGGCTCTACCAATTTAGTTAATATTTCTAATTACTCTGATACTTCTATTTCTGTAGCAAAAAAAGTTTTGCCTTCAGTTGTAGGAATAACTGTTACTTATCAAGTAAACTCTTTATTTGGAAATAGTTCAGGAGAAGGTTCTGGATCAGGTATTATTCTTACTGAAGATGGTTATATAGTAACAAATAATCATGTTATTTCTTCAGAAAGTTCTTCTTCATATTATGCAATAACAGAGGCAACAGGAATAAAAATAAACTTATACAATGACTCCACTCAATATGATGCTACAGTAATTGGAACAGATCCAATAACAGATTTAGCAGTATTAAAAATTGACAAAACAGGATTAACTCCTGCAGTATTAGGTAACTCTAATGAAGTTCAAGTTGGAGAATTTGTAATGGCTATTGGTAATCCTCTAGGAATGGACTATTCTGTAACAAGTGGTATTGTTAGCGCATTAAATAGAGAAGTTGAAAGTGATGGTAATACTTATAATGCAATTCAAACTGATGCAGCAATCAATTCTGGAAACAGTGGTGGTGCTTTAGTAAACAGTAATGGTGAAGTTATTGGAATTAATACTTTAAAATTTTCAGGAACAGGAATTGAAGGAATTGGTTTTGCTATTCCTATTTCTTCAACTACAAACATTATAGATCAATTAATAGAATATAAAACTGTAAAGAGACCTTATATTGGTATTACTGGTTCATCAGTTGATTCTACTACTGCACAAAGATATAATTTACCTGAAGGTATTTATGTTGAATCTGTTGAAAAAGATTCTCCTGCTGATAAAGCTGGTTTAAAACAATCTGATATAATTACAAAAATTGAAGGAA
Organism: uncultured Clostridia bacterium; assembly: GCA_947596225.1. Taxonomy (GTDB): domain Bacteria; phylum Bacillota; class Clostridia; order TANB77; family CAG-508; genus Scatovivens. Next base: position 7,098 of record CANQEX010000012.1, read on the forward strand.
AAGAAGTAAAATCAGTAAATGAATTAAATCAAATAAAATATACCTATAACATTGGTGATACTGTAAAGCTTACTGTTTATAGAAATAACCAAGAAAGTGAATTTAATATTACTCTAGCAGAACAACCAGAAGAAACTGAAAACAATAATAATCAACCAAATATACAGCAATACAATTTTAATCAAGGACAAAATAATGGTTCTATATTTGATTTCTTTAGATAAAATAAAAAAAGAAGCATTGAAGTGAACTTCACTTCAATGCTTTTTTTATAATTTTAAACTTCTTTTTCCATTAATATTATTTTCTGAAGTTTTTCTATATATGATTCTATCTTTATTTAAAATAGAGTATACTAATGCTGTTATCGGAACAGTAAATACAACTCCCATACTTCCAGCTAAAGCTGATATAATTTGTTCTGCTATTGTTTCTTTATTTAATATTTCAAATAAATTCATATTACAAGCCATAAATAGCAATATTAATGTAAGTGATCCTCCTACATAAGCTAAAATTAAAGTATTTGTCATAGTTCCAATCACATCTCTACCAATATTCATTCCACTTTTAAATAATTCCGTAGCAGTTATATCTGGATTTTTTAATTTTATTTCATCTAAACTTGAAGCTATTGACATACCTACATCCATACAAGCTCCTAATGCTGCAACAATAATACCAGCAAATAATAAATGTCTAAAATTAAAATTAATTGTAGTCATATTAATACTTAATTGTATAGCATCTTCACAAGCACCTGTCATTTTAGCAAGATGATTAAAAATTAAAGCAACTATTCCAGCTGATAAAACTCCGCCTAATGTACCTAAGGCTGCAGTTAATATTTTTTTATTTATACCATTTCCAATTATAACAAAAGTTCCTATTATTATTAACATTGAAGTGAATACTGAATTTCTAATTGCATTATTACCTTTAAATATTCCTTTTACCATAACAAAATAAATTAAAAGAATTGTTAATAATAAACCTAAAATAGCTTTAATTCCACTTTTTCCACCAACTAAAATTACACTTAATAAAAATAATAAAAATAATAAAATTATATAATTAGCTCTAACTACATCCATTACTGTAACACTAATATTACCATCAAAATCTTCAGTAATTTGTACAGAAACTTTGTCTCCCTCTTCTAATTCATAAGCTAATATTTTTCCTTCAATATCATATGATAACACATAATTTGTTGTAAACTCTTCATCCTCATATTCACCTTCTGTAATTTGAACAGTTACTTCTTGAACTCTATCTTTAACACTACCAGTAACAGCATCTTTAGGTTCTTTTGCTTCTATTATTTTTCCATATGTATTTACTAATTTTTCATTTTTTTCAATTAGCTCACTTTCTTGCGTATTTTGCTCTTGTGAAACTTCATTTGTATTTGTTTGTTCTGTAGCTAATATATTAATTGAAAAACAACTTATCATTAGTAATGTTAATAATATTATTGTAATATATTTTTTCAATTAAATTCCTCCTCCTAGAAAATTATTAAATCCATTTCATTAGTATAATCATTATTTCCATACGCATAAACTATATACACATATCCATCTTGTGTTAAGAAAAATGTAGAAGTATTTTCTATTTTATAAATATCATTAGATAAATCTCTTTCATATAAATTACCAAATTGTTCCGCTATTTTTTTTGCATTATTATAAGCTGTTTTTATATCACTATCTATTATCCTTTGCACATCTGTTTCTGTAATTTCTTTTTTCTCTAATAATTTACTTGAATTTAATAAATCATTAAAAGACAAAACTTTTTCTTCTGGTATACTATAATTATATGTTTTTACAGTAACTTTCTCTGATTTATTTTGTTCTTTTAATGATGATTTAATTACTATAGATAATATATCTTCATTAACAAAAGCAGCATATGAAACTGTGTAAATAGTATATCCTTCTGTTCTTCTCATTATGTTATTTGCTTGATTATAAAATTCATTCTTTATTTCTGCATTAACTATTCTAGCATTATTTGAATCAATATTTAAAGTAGGTATTTGAACATTTACAGAATAATAATTTTCATCTTCATTTACTAAATTATATACTGTATAAACTAAATCTCTAGATAACTCAATTTTTTTTACATCCGTATTCTCACTATTTACCATAATAGAATTCGTAAATAAATTATTAAAATTTGATTTTAATAAATTTATTTCTTCCTCTGTTTTTCTATTGCCTATATTTATTCCTAGCATAAGCATATCTGTATCAGAATATTTATAAAAGAATTGAGCATATATACCTATACACAATGCAACTATACAAATTAAAATAAGTACTGCAAAAAATATATATTTTCTAATACCTGTTAACGAATCTACAAATCTTCTTAATGCTTTTTTCATTTGATTCTCCTTTACTAAATTATTCTCATTATAGCACTTATAATTTAAAACATCAATTATTTATATCAATTTATTTTTTAGCACTCTTTTTGCAATATTGCTAATTTTTCCTCTCTGTTTTCTATTTTTTCAATAAAAATCCATTGACTATATATCAAAAATATTGTATTATTATGTTTAAAGAATTATAAATTTAATATAAATTCTAAAATAAGGAGTTAACAAATGATATGTTCAGTATGTAATAAAAACACAGCTATTGTGTTCTTAAATAAAATTGAAAATGGTAAAAAAACAGTCGAAGGACTTTGTTATAATTGTGCTAAAAATAAAGGAATAAATCCTTTAGAAGTTTTAGCAAAAAATGCTAATATTTCCAATGAAGAAATTGAAGATATGTCTAATCAATTTGAAAATATCTTAAAAGATTTTTCAGAAAACATGAATTTAGAAGCATTAGGAATTAATCCTAATGAAATAGAAGAATTTGATGAAGAAAATGGAGAATCACCAATAAAACATTTCTTTGGAATTTTTAATGCTACACCTAACAATAATAATAACAATAATGAAGATAATCAATCAAATGAATCTAAAGAATCTTCAAATAAAACTGTTAAAGTTCAAAAAAAGCAAAAAAACAACAAAAAGAAATTTTTAGATACATTTGGAACAAATCTTACAGAAAAAGCAAAAAATGGTTTACTAGATGCTGTTATAGGTAGAGATCAAGAAATAGAAAGAATGATTCAAATACTAAATAGACGTTCAAAAAACAATCCATGTTTAATTGGTGAACCTGGCGTTGGAAAAACTGCTATTGCTCAAGGTTTAGCTATAAGAATAGCAAACCAACAGGTTCCTGCAAAACTATTAAATAAAGAAGTTTACTTATTAGATATGACATCTATTATCGCTGGTACTCAATTTAGAGGTCAATTTGAAGCTAGAATGAAATCTCTTGTTGATGAATGTAAAACTTATGGAAATATAATTCTTGTAATAGATGAAATCCATAACATTATTGGTGCTGGAGATGCAGAACATTCTATGAATGCAGCAAATATTTTAAAACCTTCATTATCTAATGGTGAAATTCAATTAATAGGTACAACAACATTAAAAGAATATAGAAAATATATAGAAAAAGATTCTGCATTAGAAAGAAGATTTCAACCAATTTTAGTTGAAGAGCCTTCAATAGATGAAACTATAGAAATTATAAAAGGTATTAAAAAATATTATGAAGATTATCATAAAGTAACTATAACACCAGACATAATTGAAAAAACAGTAAAAATGTCTGAAAAATATATTCATGACAGATTTTTACCAGACAAAGCTATTGATTTAATAGATGAAGCTTGCTCAAAAATTAATTTAAAAAATAAAGCTTTATTTGAACTTGAATTAATAAAAAATGAATTGAAAAAAGTAGCTGATGAAAAAGAAGAAGCAGTTTCTTCTGATTCAATAGAAGAATATCAAAAAGCTGCTGACCTAAAAACTAAAGAATGTAATCTTTTAGAGCGTATGGAAAAAATAGAAAAAGATTTAAAACCATCTATTTTATCTGTACAAGATATAGCTGAAGTTATTGAGCGTTGGACAAAAATACCTGTAACTAAAATAACAGAAGCAGAAACAGAAAAACTATTAAATTTAGAGAAAAATCTTCATAAACACATTATATCTCAAGATGAAGCTGTAAATGCCGTTTCAAAAGCTATAAGAAGAAATAGAGCTGGTCTTCAAAGTACAAAAAGGCCACCATCATTTATATTTGTTGGACCTACTGGTGTTGGTAAAACAGAACTTGCAAAAGCTTTAGCTTATGAAATGTTTGGTAGTGAAGACAGTATTATTAGAGTAGATATGTCAGAATATATGGAAAGTCATTCTACTTCAAAATTAATAGGTTCACCTCCAGGATATGTTGGATATGATGATGCTGGTCAATTAACTGAAAAAGTAAAAAGAAGACCATATTCAATTTTATTATTTGATGAAATAGAAAAAGCACATCCAGATGTATTTAATATACTATTACAAGTATTAGATGATGGAAAACTTACAGATGCACAAGGAAATACAGTTAATTTTGAAAACACTATAATTATAATGACTTCTAATGCTGGTTCAAACTTAAATAATAATTCAATAGGTTTTGGAAATCAATCTATTATGAATAAAGACAAAATACTTGGAGCTCTTAAAGATTTATTTAGACCTGAATTCTTAAACAGAGTTGATGAAGTAATTGTATTCAATTCTTTAACAGAACCTGAATTATTACAAATTGTAGATTTACTTTTAGAAAAAACACAAGAAGCTTTAAATAATAAAGAAATACATTTAGAATTAAATTTAGATGCAAAAAAATATATTGCAAAAAAAGGAACAGATTTAAAATATGGTGCAAGACCTTTAAGAAGATCTATTCAAAAATTAGTTGAAGATGAAATTGCTGAAATGATTTTAAAAGGAGAAGTTACTTCTGGTCAAACAATATATGGATATATTGAAGATGGAAATTTAAAATTCAAAGTCTAATATATAAACAAAAAAATAACTAACAAAAAAGTTAGTTATTTTTTTATTCAAAATCTTCTAAAGCTGAATTTAAATTTCCAATACCATATACATATATACCATTTTCTAAATTGGTTATATCTTGGTTTGTTAAATATTCTTTACTTATATTAGTTGATTTAAATAATTCATAATCATCAATTTGTGAATTAACATGATAGACTTCTATATTATCTTCTCCAAGTTTTAAAACATAATGATCATTACACATTTTATCTATATTTTGTGAAAGTATAATTTCATCTTTACTAAATTTTTCTATCTCCCAATCTGAATATAAATTCTCAACTTCTTTTTCAGTCAAATTTACAAGCTCTACAGGTAATTGTGCATAATTTATTTCATAATGACCACAACCACTATAGTATTTTTTTAAAGCAAAACTTGCATTATAACTAACAGTTTCTTCAGTAGAAACTGTACTTTCTGTAATCATATTTTGTCCAACTATTGAATTTTCTTCTTTAATAATACTAATATTTTCTTTTTTCCATAAACTTGAATAATAATATCCTATACCTATTGAAAATACAAATATTAAAATACTATATAAAATTATTCTTTTCATCTCATACCACCTACATCTAGTATGTATGATAAAAAAATAATTATTCTAATATTTACAATTAGTTCTAACTTTTCCTTTTTTATCTATATTAAATTCAATTTCTCCATTAATATCTGTTCTATATATTTTACATTTTTTACTTTCTAATCTTTCAATAATTATATCACTAGGGTGTCCAAATTTATTTTTCTCCCCTACTCCTATTATTGCAATTTGAGGTTTTACATTTTCTATAAATTTTTCTGTTGATGAAGTTTTTGAACCATGATGTGCAACTTTTAAAATAATTGAATTTAGCTCTTTTTTTTGAATTTCTACAATTTTATTTTCTGCAATTTCTTCTATATCTCCTGTAAATAGGATAGAAAAATTATTATATATAATTTTAAATACTAAAGAATTATTATTTAATGAATTTTCATTTATTATTTCATTTCTATTTGGCCATAATACTTGTAAGTTTACAGATTTTTCTATTTTTACACTATTTCCTTCTTCCAAAGTAATTAATTCAATATTTTTATTATTTACTATTTTTAATAAATCTTGTAATTGTTCTGAATATTTGGATTGAATTCCTATAAAAACTTTTTCAACTTTTATATTTTTTAATACTGAAAATAAACCACCTATATGATCACTATCACAATGAGATATAATTAAATAATCAATTTTAACTATTTGTTTATCTAATAAATATGGTAATAAAACATTTTCACCATAATCATATTCTCCCCCATCTATAAGAATATTTTTTCCTAATGGTGTTGTAATTAAACAAGAATCTCCTTGTCCAACATCTATAAAATTTATTAATAAACCTTTATTAAAATTAAATAATAAAGAAAATATAAATAAACAAAATATATATTTCCACATTTTTGAAAAATTTTTTATTACTATTTTCTTCTTAAAAAACACTAATTTCATCATATAAAAAAATCTTGTTTTAAAAAGATAAATTAAATAAAAAATAATAATATAAAATAATATTATAAATATTATTTTTGGTGTAATTACATATATTTTTGAAAATGGAATTTTACTACAAATTTCAGCTATCTTAAAAATAATATAAATTAAGAGATTTTCTAATTTTGATAACAATTTAGCTATTGGATTTAAAAATATTGAAAAAATAATACTAATATATCCTATAACAAGTATTGGACCTATAATAAAAGAAACTAAAATATTAGAAATAAAAAAAGTAAAAGAAATTGTATTAAATACATATATCATAATTGGAAAAATTAAAATTTGAGCAGAAAAACTTACAAAAAATATATTTAATATTTTATATTTCTTTTTTAGTTTTATTTCTGAAATTCTAACAAAAAAATTATAAAATAAAACAATTCCTAATGTACCAAAAAATGAAAGCCACATACCAACATTAAAAATATTAAATGGATTTATAGAAATAATTATAAAAAAAGCCAATAAAAAATTAATATAGAAATTATTTTTTCTATGTAAATTTGAATTCAAGAAAATCATTACATTCATTATACATGCTCTAATACAAGAACTTGAAAATCCAGTAAAAAAAGCAAAGAAAAATAAAAACATAATTATTAATATATTTTTTATTTTTTTACTATTAATTATTTTATCTAATATAAATTTTAAACCAATTACAACATAAGAAACATGTAATCCAGAAATTGCTAGAATATGTGATATACTACTATCTCTAAAATTTTCTTTTATATTGTCTGATAATTCATCACTTTTTCCAATTAAAATTCCATTTAAAAATTTACTATATTCATCTTTATATAAATTGTTAATTTTATTATAAATATATAATCTTACTTTTTGAATATGAAAACTTTCTTTTATTTTACTAATTTTTTCACAATATACTATTCCATGTATTTTCTGTTGTTTTAAATAATTTCTATAATTAAAGCCTCCATAATTTCTTGCTTTTTGTGCTTTTTCAAATTTTCCTTTTATACTTATAATATCACCTGGAATAAAATTTTCTTTTTTATCTGTATAAATTATTAATTTAGTTTTTTTATTACTTAAAAACTTTACTATATATTTATTATAATATTCTTTTTCTTCTACAATACTTATAATTTTTGCAATACCTTCTATTTCACATTTTTCTGGATATATTTTATCAAAAGAAAAAACAAAGGCTATGTTATATAACAATAGCCCCACTAAAAAAATTATTATTAATTTATTTATAGATAATTCTCCTTTCTTTTGTTACCCCCTATTACTCTACTATTCTTCTAGCATTTACAAATCTTTGATTATAATAAGAACTTGTATTTAAATTATCTATAACTACTCCTCTTTCTGGATTTGCAGAATGTACAAATTCTCCATTTCCTATGTAAATTCCTGTATGTCCTATTTTTGTTTTTCCTTCATCATAAAATAATATTAAATCACCTAATTGTAAATCATCTTTTGATATTTCTTTTCCAATACTATTTTGTGATGCTGCTGTGTTTCCTAGAGTATAACCAAAATTAGAAAATACATATTGTGTAAAACCTGAACAATCAAAACCAGATTTTGGATTTTTACCTCCACTTACATATGAATATCCCAAATATTGTTTTGCAAAATCAACTACTTCTTTTCCTTTATTTTCTGAATTATTTATTGCTTCTGTTAGAACAGTATTTGCTGTTTCATCAACAGTAGTAGTATCTTGATTTTTTCTTTCTTCAGAAATACTTCTTGATGAAACTTGCTTATCTTCTACTATATTTATTAATCTTTTGCTTACATATCCTGATATATCTTCAAAAGTAATTTGATACCAATCAGCTTCTTCTGAATTAATTGTTACTTCATCATCATAATCTAAAAATCCCACAACAGTAGCAGATGAATTGGCCTTTTCTCTAACTTTTGCTGTTTCAACATTAACTTTTCCTTTTTTACTAACATTATTAGTTTCATCTTTTGAAACATTTTCTTTTTCTTCTTCAACTGGTTGCTCTGGTTCTTTTTCTTCATTTTCTACTGGTTTTTGTTCAACATTTTCCACAGCTTCTGATAATTTATTGTTCAAAATCCATCCTGTAATTGAACCATCCGTAATTTGAACCCAGTTATTTATTTCTGTAATTTTATTTACTTGGATTTCACCTTGTAAATTTGAAACAATTTCAGACATTATATTAGGAACTAATCTTATATTTGTTTGACTATTAGTTTTATATATTATTTTATCAGAAACTTCAACATTATTATCAGTAATTTCATTTGCAACATTATTTGTAGTTTGTTCAACTTCATTTTCATTTGAAACAGTATTTGTAATTTGTGAATTATTTGAAGTACTATTTGTAACTTGTGAAGACTCATCCTTAGTTGATTCTTCATCTACTGATAAAAATTGTTTACTTAAATATCCTTCATTATCTTGATATTTAACTTTATACCATTCATCTAGTGTTTCTATTACTTCTACTTTTTCACCTTCATAAATATTGGTTATTATGTTTGAGGTGGTACTTGGTTCTTCTCTTAATCGAATAGCTGTTGCATTTACTTTTCCTGTTAAAGCATAAGATTTAGTAATAGTAAAAAACAATATAATAATTAAAAAAATTGATATCTTCTTTATATTTTTCATAAATAAAAAGCCCTCTATTTATTATCTTCTAAATCTAATTTTATATGCACTTCTTCTAACTGTTTGTCAAATACTTTTGATGGTGCATTCATAAGTAAGTCTCTTGCCTTTTTATTCTTTGGAAATGCAATTACTTCTCTTATATTATCCTCTTTTGCAAGAAGCATAATAATTCTATCTATACCAGCTGCAGCTCCAGTATGTGGAGGAGTTCCATAACTAAATGCATTAAATAATGCTCCGAATTTTCCTTTTATATCATCTATTGTATAACCAGCAATTTCAAAAGCCTTTATCATTATATCTTGATCATGATTTCTAACTGCTCCTGATAAGATTTCATATCCATTACAAACAGCATCATATTGATAAGCATAAATATCTAATGGATCTTTATTTTCTAATGATTCAATTCCTCCTTGAGGCATTGAAAAAGGATTATGATTAAAATCTATTTTGCCTTCATCTGATAATTCATACATAGGAAAATCTACAATAAAACAAAATCTATAAACATTTCTTTCTAATAAATCTAGTTCATTTCCTAATTTTATTCTAATATCACCAGCTATTTTAGTAGCTTTATTTGCCTCATCAGCTATGAAAAATATGGCATTACCCTTTTTTATATTCATTCTTTCAAATATTTTTTGTTTTCTCTCATTATCTATAAATTTACTGATTCCACCAACTGGTTCTAAATTTTCATCAATCTTTACCCAAGCTAATCCTTTTGCTTCTAATTCTTCTATTGCATAATTAGACATATTATCAAAAAATTTTCTTGGTTTTTCTTCCATATTTTCAGTTGTAATTGCTTTTACAGTTTTTCCTTTAAAAGCATTAAATTCTGTACCTTCAAATATATCTGTTAAATCTGAGATAATTAAAGGATTACGTAAATCTGGTTTATCTGTCCCATACTTTTCCATTGCTTCTTTAAAAGGTATTTTTAAAAAAGGTCCTTCATCAACTTTCCAATCTGTGTTTTTCTTAAATACATTTGGCAACACGGTTTCAATAACTTCAAACACATCTTCTTGTGTTGCAAAACTCATTTCAAAATCTAATTGATAAAATTCTCCTGGAGATCTATCTGCTCTAGGATCTTCATCTCTAAAACAAGGAGCAATTTGATAATATTTTTCAAATCCAGAAACCATTAATAATTGTTTAAATTGCTGTGGAGCTTGAGGAAGTGCATAAAATTCTCCAGGATGTAATCTACTTGGAACTAAGAAATCCCTAGCTCCTTCTGGTGATGAATTAGCTAAAATTGGCGTTTGTATTTCTGTAAAACCTAATTCATCCATTTCAGTTCTAAAATCTTTTAAAATTTTTGAACGTAATTTTATGTTTTTATGTATTTTTTCATTTCTTAAATCAAGAAATCTATACTCAAGTCTTAAATCTTCTCTAACATTTTGTCCTTCATCATTTATTTCAAAAGGTAATGAACTTCTACATTTTCCAAGAACTGTTATATTTTTAGCTAATATTTCTATATCACCAGTAGGAATCTTACTATTTTTATTAACTCTTTCTACAACTTCTCCTGTTACTGTTAAAGTACATTCTTTTGTTACATCTTTAATATTAACTTCTTGTGGTACTACTATTTGCGTAATTCCATTTTCATCTCTTAAATCTATAAATATCATTTTTCCTAAATTTCTTATTGTTTGTACAAACCCAGCTAATCTTACTTCTTTTGTTACATCAGATAATCTAAGTTCACCACAGTTATGTGTTCTATATTTATTTGTCATTTTTATTACCTCTTTTCACTTATGTGGATACATTATACAATATTTAATTTCTTTTTTCAATATACATATTTGAAAAAAAGATAAGCTTATTTTAAAGCTTATCTTTTTAAAACTATCTATATAAAATCATTCTAAATCCCCAATAATTATCAGATAAATTTTCTGGATATGGTATATGGCTTGTAGGAGTTTTACTTAAATTAGCGCCACCTCCACGTATAATTCTTTGAATTATATTTTCTTCATTATTACTATTATTTTTTTTAGTAGTTATTTCTCTATAAGTTTCTGTAGTCCATTCTCTAACATTACCTGCTATATCACAAATATGTTTCAAATTGTCTGATTCTGTATATCCTGTTGGAAGTATAGTCATACTGTAATTTCCATAATTAGTATTTTTTGAAAAATCTGGATACTGAGAATCTATCCATTTTAAAGTAGTATCCCAAGCATAGCTATTTATTAATGCTGTATGACAATCTTTATATCCATATACTTTATCTGCATTTTCTGCAGCTGATATAGCTTCTGTATAGGTTACATTTGTCCATGGATCTTTTCCAGGCATACTTGCTGAAATTATTTCTCCATTTATTTCATTTTTTGATGATTCATATCTACCTATATAAAATCCATAATATTTTGATACACTATTAACTAAAGCTGAAGCTGTATTGCTTTTTTCTTCATAATCAGCATCTAACACTGTATTTCTAGTTAATTTTCCTGTTTCCACTGGAACCCAAGTGTATTGATTTCCATAAGAATCCTCTATTACATATCCTTCTTCAACAGTTCCTGTATCTTCTGCTTCAACGAAACCTTCTGGTATGTATGGGTTAGCAGAAGAATGTTCTTCTAATTCTGTAACTTCTATTTCTTGTGTAGTTCTTACGTTTTTATTAGAAACAGCTTCAAATTTATATTTTCCATTTTCTTCTACAGTAAATGTAGCTTTACTTCCAACAACTGAAGTACCATCTGGAAGAATAATTTCTTTTATTCCAATTTCATCCTCAATAGTTGCCTCTACGGTGATAATCATTTGATTTTTATTTTCTTCATTTACTTCCTTGTTTACAGATATAACTGGTTCTACTTTAACTATTTCTTTTGGAACTGTATTTTCAACATTTGAATTATTTGGTGTTAAAAGTATTATAGCTATTAATATTCCTATTACTAATATTATAGCAACCAAAACTATAACTATTATTCGCATACTTTTATTGCTCATAACTTATCTCCTTATCATTATATGTTTTATTTATAACATAATATCAATAAATTTATAATAAATCAATAATTAATATTTTTTATTTAAAAAAAAATGAAGTAATTAAATTACTTCATTTTTTACATTTATTTACTATGCTGGATAAACACTTACTTGTTTTTTATTTTTACCTTTTCTTTCAAATTTAACAGTTCCATCTATTAAAGCAAATAAAGTATCATCACTACCGATTCCAACATTTGTTCCTGGATGTACACTTGTTCCTCTTTGTCTTATTATAATGTTTCCAGCTTTAACAATTTGTCCATCAGATATTTTAACACCAAGTCTTTTTGACTCACTATCTCTTCCGTTTTTTACACTACCTTGACCTTTTTTATGTGCCATGAAAGATTCACTCCTTTCGCTTTATATTTTATTTATAACATATTTTATATTCTTAAGTTATAAAATTATTTTGCTGATTTTGTAGTTTTTTCAGCTTTTTCAGTTTTATCTGTTTTTTCAACTTTTTCTGATTTTTCAGCTTTAACTTTAATTGAAGTTATTTCTACCTTTGTGTAGTCTTGTCTGTGACCTCTAGTTTTTCTTTCATTCTTTTTTGGTTTATATTTGAAAACTAAAATTTTCTTTCCTCTACCATTAGAAATCACTTTTCCTTCAACTTTAGCATTAGACACATAAGGATTACCAACTTGTATTTTTCCTTCATTAGATATTAATACAACTTTATCAAAAGAAACTTTTTTTCCTTCTTCTGTATCTAATTTTTCAAAATATACAGTTTCACCTTCTTGTACTTTATATTGTCTACCACATGCTTCAATTATTGCGTACATTTAAAATGCACCTCCCTTTTTGTAATCTCGCTAACTTCCAACTTGGGTAACTAAAATTATATTAGTATTTATAAACCCTAGTTAAGCAGTTTACAGTATTAAATTTTAACATAAGTTACAATATTTGTCAAGAAAAAAAATTCCAATAACTAAATTATTGGAATTTTATATATATTATATTTATTTTTGTCCTCTTCCTCTTCCACCAGGCGTTCTTTTATGATTTTCTAATTCTCCTGCTGGCTTAGTTTCTACATGAATAGAAGCTTGTTCTACTGTTGAATCATTTCTAAAATCAGTTTTATCACTTGGTAATATAGTAATTGAATTTTCTATTTTCTTAGATAATTCTTTTGCCTTATTAACTGCAGACAACATATAAGTTTGTAGTAATTCTTTTGCATCTTTTTTGGAAAAATTACCTTCTTTTACACTCCTTACAAGAGTACCTTCTAAATTTTTATCATCATCATATGGAACAAATTGACTTTCAGTTTCACCAAATAAAGATTTACAAACTCTTGATACAGCACTTAAAACTCCCATAATAACCTAGATTAGCCTAGTTTCACCTCTCTTTTTTATTTTTATAAACAATTCCATATATATTATAACAAAAAAGGCTTGAAAAATCAAGTCTTTTTTAAAAAATAATTTACATAATATTTTTAACTCATATAATCTTTTAGTCTTTTACTTCTACTTGGGTGTCTCAATTTTCTTAAAGCTTTTGCTTCTATTTGCCTAATTCTTTCACGAGTTACTTGAAATTCTTTTCCAACCTCTTCAAGAGTTCTAGCTTTTCCATCTTCTAGTCCAAATCTTAATTTTAATACTTTTGCTTCTCTTGGTGTTAAAGTACTCATTACTTCTTCTAATTGTTCTTTTAGTAATGTATATGCTGCAGAATCATGTGGTGCAGGTGATTCATCATCTGGAATGAAATCTCCTAAATGACTATCATCTTCTTCTCCTATTGGTGTTTCTAAAGATACAGGATCTTGTGCTATTTTTTGAATTTCCATAACTTTTTCTACAGGGATTTCCATTTCTTCTGCAATTTCTTCTGGCGTAGGTTCTCTTCCTAACATCTGAAGTAAGTGTCTTGAAGTACGAATTAATTTATTTATAGTTTCTACCATATGAACTGGTATTCTTATAGTTCTTGCTTGATCTGCAATAGCTCTTGTTATGGCTTGTCTTATCCACCATGTTGCATAAGTACTAAATTTATATCCTTTTTTATAATCAAATTTTTCAACTGCTTTAATTAATCCCATATTACCTTCTTGAATTAAATCAAGGAAAAGCATTCCTCTACCAACATATTTTTTTGCAATACTAACAACTAATCTTAAATTTGATTCTGCAAGTTTTTGTTTTGCCTCTTCACTACCTTCAAGTACACTCTTAGCAAGTTCTAATTCTTCATCAAAAGTAAGTAGGGGTATTCTACCAATTTCTCTTAAATACATTCTTACTGGATCATCAATACTAACACCTTCGATAGCATTGTTCATATCAAGTTCTTCTAATTTTATTTCTTCAACTTCTTTTAAATCTTCTATATCTGGTTCTACTAAATCATCATCATCTTTTAAAACATTTACACCTATTTCTTCAAAAGCTTCAAAAACTTTATCTATTTGTTCAGAATTAGCTTCTCCAAGTTCTGCAGCTAATTCTCCATATGTTATCTTACCTTTTGCTTTTGCATTATTTACTATTTTTAAAATTTTATCTTTTTCACTATTTGCTTCTTCGTCATTTGATGATTTTTCTTCTTTATTTATTTCTTCCTTTAAAATATCATTTTTCTTACTTTTTCTTGTTTTTTTAGTTTCTTTTACTTCTTCAATATCTTCTTTTATTTTTTCTTCATTTTTTTCCTTTATTTTATTCTTATCTTCTTCAACAGTATCTTTTTCTGTTTTTTTCATTTATTTAACTACCTCCTACTTTTTTTAGCTAACTCAATCATAATACTATTTAATTCATTTCCTAATTTCTCAGTTTCTTCTCTTGATAAACTAGAATTATTTTCTAATAATTTAATAATTTCAAATTTTCGATTTGTTAATCTTTCTCTATTATAAATATTAACAACGTCTTCTATACATTTATCTATTGAATTTATACCATAATCAGTAACTAAAATTTCACTAACATGTGACTGTATTTCTGGATCTTCAATATTAGCTATTGTTTGTAAAATTTTTTCACTATCTTCTGCTGGTGATTCTAAAATTTTTTCAAATATAAATCTATTCGCTTCTAACTTAAAATCTTCTATTGTTATATTAGTTGCTATTGCTTCATAAGATTCTTTAAAATGATTTATTAGCAAATATATTATCATATTTTCACGTTTTATAATTGTAGGATTTATTTCTACTTCTTTATTTTTTCTGCTTATATTTTTAACTAATATTTTTTCATTCACCTTTTCACCATATGTAGCCTTATTAACTTCTGAATAAATAGCTTCTTTTGAAATATTATATTTTTCTGAAATCTTACCAATATAAATTTCTTTTTCTATTTTGTTTTCAACATTTGACAAAATTTTTGTTATTTCTTTCAAAAATCTTATTTTATCATTAGAATTTTCTAGGTTATATTTATTTTTAACCATTTTTATTTTAAATTCAACTAAAGATATTGCATTTTCAACTAATAAATTAAATCTTCCACTTCCATATTTTATAACATATTCGTCTGGATCTTTGGCACCTTCCATCTGCAATACTCTAGCATCACATCCTTGATTTTCTAAAATAGTTAATCCTCTCATTATTGCTTCTTGACCTGCGCCATCTGAATCATAGCTTAAAATTACTTGTTCACAATATTTTCTTAATAATCTTCCTTGCTCCTCAGTTAAAGCTGTACCAAGAGAAGCAACAACATTATTAATTCCTCTTTGATAAAGTGAAATAGCATCCATATATCCTTCTACTAATATTATTTTTTTAGAATTTGATTGCTTAGCTAAATTTAATGCAAATAAATGCTTTTTCTTTGAATATACTAAGTTTTCATTAGAGTTAATATATTTTGCTATTTTATCATTATTTTCTAATTTTCTACCACCAAAAGCTATAACTCGTCCACTTACATCCATTATTGGAAACATTAATCTTTTTCTAAATCTGTCTATATATTCACCTCTATCATTTCTATTAACAAGACCTGTAGATAAAATTTCTTCATCTTTAAATCCTTTTGCTTTTAAAAATTTATATAATTCATTATATTCACCAGAATATCCAATTTTAAAAGCTTTTAATGTATTATTATCTAATTTTCTTTTTTTTACATAATCTTGAGCTATTTTTGCTAAAGGTTTATATAATCTTTCATGAAAAAAAATAGTAGTTTCTGCATTAATTTTATACATTCTCTCTTTTAAATATTTTGTTTTACTAAATTCAGGATTTTCATTTACAGGTAAATCTATTTTTGCTCTCTCTGCTAAAACCTCTAAGGCTTCTTTAAATGATATTTTTTCAATCTCACTAATAAAAGTAAATACATCTCCACCTTTATGACAGCCAAAACAATGAAAATATTGCCTATCTGCAGAAACAGAAAAAGAAGGTGATTTTTCTTTATGAAATGGACATAAACCGAAGAAATTTCTACCACTTCTTTTTAATGTTACATATTGAGAAATAACATCTACTATATCATTTGCAGATCTTATTTCTTCTTTTAATTCGTCAGTGTATTGAGCCATTTTTTAACCTTTCTTTTATAATATTCGACATAGATTGTTCAAATCCTTCATTTTTATGTAAATCATTTGTAATAGCCAATTACTTCTAATATAAAAATAATTTTCTATTATATAAAATTACAGTGAACCAAATACTTGATTCACTGTTTAATTTATTATTAAATTAGTTTGCTGAAATAAATTTCTTTACAATATTATTTGTGTTTTCTTCATTCATTCCTATAGCTTTTTGTAAATTTTCTGTAGCACCTACACCATGCATTTCATATGAAATATTAATTTTATTTTCTACTAACTCTTCTACTTCCTCTTTATTTTTGCTTTCTGCTAAAACTAATTCACTAACTAAAATTTGTTTTGCATTTAATAACATTTTCTTTTCTGTAGTAGATAGTCCTTTATCTTTTTGTTTAAAACTTAAATTTCTTACTATGTCTGCTACTTCAAATATATCTCCAGATTTCATTTTTTCAACATTATCTCTATATCTTTTGTTCCACTTCATAGACATTTCAGTACTATCTTGCTCTAAAACATTAATTACTTTTCCGGCTGTTTCTTTGTCTATTATATTACGTACTCCTATTTGTTCAGCTTTTGCAGTAGGTACCATAACCTTAACTTCTCCTGGCATTTTAATTGTATAATAAGTTTGTTTTTCATCTCCTATAGCTCTTTCTTCAATCTTTTCAATTACACCAGCCCCATGCATTGGGTAAACTATTTTATCTCCTACTTTAAACATTATTTAGTCACTCCTTCCAAGTAATTTAAAAATTACTACATTACAATTATACTACAAAAATTGCCAAAAGTCAAAGAATTATAACCAATTTTTAAAAAGTTTTTTTCATTTTAATTACAAATTGAAACAAGTGCTTGAAAAATATTAGCTTTAGAGTTTTAATATAATTTTGCTATTTTGTTGTTGAACCAAATCCACCAACTCTTTTTCCTTCAGCATTATCATCGTCTACAACTAAATATTTCATAAAAATAGCTTGTCCTATTGCTTCACCTTTCTTTATTTCTACATCATGATCAAAAAAATTATAGAATGCAAACATAAAATGTCCATCATTATCTATATTTCCGTAATAATCACTATCTATTATTCCTACACTATTTGCCATTACCAATCCTCTTTTTCCTGGATTAGAGCTTCTATTACATAACATATAAAATTCATCTGGCTCGCAATATGCTTTTAGTCCTGTTTTTACAAGTGTAGGTTTTTGTCCTGGTTTAAATGCTGGTATAATTGTATCTTCTGCTGCTTCTATGTCATATCCAGCTGAATTTTTAGTTTTTCTAACAGGTAAATTTATTCCTGCATTTTCAAATCCTTTTGCTATTTCAAATCCTCTTTTTCTCATAATCATTCTCCCTTTCTTTATTTTTTGTTATTATATCTTCTTATTATATAAATTTCAATATAAACTCAAAATTAATATAGTATACAACAAAAAAACGCTATATATGAACTTTTTAATATTACTTCATATAAAAGCGTTTTTATAATTAATCTTGTGTATATGGTATTATAGCAATATGTCTTGCTCTTTTAATTGTAGATGTAATTTCTCTTTGATGTTTTGCACAAGCACCTGTTGCTCTTCTTGGTAATATTTTACCTTTTTCATTGATAAATTTCTTTAATTGTTCTGCATTTTTATAATCCAATTCAAAGTTTTTGTCACTACATAATGGACATACTTTTTTTCTCATTTTTCTAAACTTTGGATTAAAATCATCATCTTGATTGTTTCTATTATTTCTTTTATTTTGTTTTTTATCAGCCATTTAAAATCCTCCTATCTTCTAACTTTATATATTAATTAAATTAGAATGGTAAATCATCATCAGAAGAAGTAACTTGGAATTCAGCACTTTGTGTAACTGTTTCTCCAAATGTATTTTCTATTGCTGATGTTTCTCCATCTCTTTTACTATCTGCAAAATATGCTTCTTCAGCAACTACTTCTGTAACATAATGTTTCTGTCCTTGATCATCATCCCAAGTTCTTGTTTGGATTCTTCCAACTATTGAAACTTGTTGACCTTTTTTAAAGTATTTGCTAACAAATTCTCCAGTTTTGCTCCAAGCTACAATATTTATAAAATCAGCTTGTCTTTCTTCACCTTGTCTTACAAATCTTCTATTAACTGCTAAAGTAAATGAAGCAACTAGAGTATTATTGGTTTGAGTATATCTTACTTCTGGGTCTTTTGTAAGTCTTCCCATTAAAATTACTTTGTTCATATGTTATTCCGCCTTTCTTATTTATCTTCATCTTTTCTTACTACGATGAATTTTATAACTTCGTCTGTAATTCTGTATACTCTTTCAAGTTCTTTGATTAAACTTGGTGCAGCTTCAAAGTTAATTAATACATATATACCTTCTGAATTTTTCTTGATTTCATAGGCTAATTTTTTCTTTCCTAACTCTTCTACTGACTCTACTTTTCCATCACTATTAATAATGTCTGAAAATTTTTTAGTTAAATCTTTAACTCCTGCATCTTCAACATTTGGATTAATAATG
The DNA here is from genome assembly GCA_947596225.1 of uncultured Clostridia bacterium. Taxonomy (GTDB): domain Bacteria; phylum Bacillota; class Clostridia; order TANB77; family CAG-508; genus Scatovivens. The sequence goes on from CANQEX010000012.1 coordinate 26,404, forward strand.
AATACTGTTTCGTATTTATTCATTATCTTTCACCTCCTTTTGGATATTAAACCCATATTTACATATGAGTAAGGATAAAAATAGTTCTATTTTTATACTGGAATATTTTAACACACTTTTTTACATTTGACAAGTTTTTTTAAAAATTTATATATTTGCTTTTTTTATACTCTCAGCTGTTTTATTATATAAGCATAACTTTCTTTCTTCTATTATAAATAAATACCATAAATATATAATCAAAAAAAACACCATTATGTTTTTAATTTTAATTATTATAATTGCATAAAAAAAAGAAATAATTACTAATATTATTTTACTTATAAGCATTGTATAATTATTTGATTTCTCAATTCCGAAAAATATTTTTAATATTTCTCTTACGATTTTACCTCCATCTAATGGCAAGATTGGTACTAGATTAAAAATCCCTATAGCTAAATTTGTAAAAATAATTTTATCCAAATTTATTCTAAAATTTAATAATAAAAACGCTATAATAAAATTAACAAGTGGTCCTATAAGAAAGAATAAAATTCTTCCAAATGAATTATTATTTCCATAGGTATAGAATTCTAAAGAAGCTCCAAAAGGACTTAATGTTAACTTTCTTGGTTTTCCTCCTATACATATTCCTACCAATAAATGAGCCAATTCATGTATTAAAATAAATATAATAAAAATTAAATATGTATTTATGTTTTTTATAATTAAAAATAGAATTAATACCAAAATTATTTTTAAGTTTATTTCAATTTTCATATATTTTCCTTCTTAATTAAAGTTAACTATTCTTAAAGGATCAACAAATCTATCATCAACTCTTATTTCAAAATGTAAATGTGGTCCTGTACTATTTCCAGTACTACCTACTTCCCCTATACTTTGGTTTTGTCCAACAATTTGTCCTTCTTTAACATATATTTTTGAACAATGAGCATATAAAGTTGTTACATTATTACATCTTATTTTTATATGTTTTCCATAATCACCTTCACTTGAAACTAGTTCAACAATTCCCTGCATAGCAGATTTTATAACTGTACCTTTATCTGCTGCTATATCAATTCCTGTATGATAACCTGTTACATTTTGATACTCTGATTCTCTAGCTCCAAAACCAGAACTTATAATTCCATTTATAGGTTTTATAAAACTATATGCAGCATTTAAATTTTGAACATCTAAATCCATTTCACTTATTGAACTACTTTCTTCAGGTTGTATATTTTGTTCTACTTGATTTGATTCTTTGGTTTCTTCTTGTTTTTCTTCAATATCATTTTGATTTATATTTTGTTCATTATCTTCTTCTTTTAAAATTCCACTAAAAAACTCTATAATTTTAGAATTAGCTTGTTGATTATAATTATTTAACATTCCTAAAAATTCTTGAGTAAAAATAAAATCTTTATTTTGTACACAAAAAACTATTATAGCAATATCAATAAGTATTATTAATTGAAGGAAAATTTTATTTTTAGCATTATAGTTTTTTCTTACATTTTCTTTAGATTTAATAGGAATACTTTTATTATTTCTTCTAAAATATATTTCTTCTGCTTTTCTTATTTTTTCATTATCACTTAATATTCTTTCCAAAAAAATACACCTCTCTTATATGTTTTAATATATTCCATATAATTGAGGTTTATGATAATTAATTTAAAATAATAGAAATTATAACAGCAATAACAAATATAATATTGCTTATTTTTAAAATTTTTATTTTTTTCTCTAATTTTTCTATTTTAAATTTTTCAAATTTTAAATTAGACTCTTTAATTTTTTCATTAATTAAACTTTCTGCTTCTTTCAAAACATCTATTTTTTTATTTTCTTTATTATCTTTAAAATCATTTATTTTCACATTTTCTTTTAATATTAAAAATGCTTCTTCAATAATATTAGATTCTGTATTTTTTAAAAAAATAACATTATTCGCTTTATTTGTTTGCATACTTTCTCCTCCAATATTTGTTAGTATTTTTTCCATATATTGTAAAAATATTCATTTTATAAAAAAATTAGATAATATAATATGAAAAGAAGCCGGCTACTGAACACCGGCTCTCAAAAGTTATTTTTTTCTACGTTTCTCAATTACGTCTATAAGTAACGCTCCTACTACCCAACAAGTTAAAATGAATATCAATATAAAATGCCACTTACTTTCTTTCAAAGCATTTTTAAAAACATCTATCCAGATTATATACCATTTACTGAAAAAGTAAATTCCTATAATAGGAATCAGTCCTACTACTCCTGTTATAATTACCCGTATTAATGCCCTTATTGATTTTTTCATTTTTTGTCTCCCTTCTTTTTTATAAAAGATATTGTGTGCTTTTTATTATATTATATTTTAAATAATTTATCAAGTTTTCCCTAAAGCTATAGCATTTAGATTAATAAAATATTATTTTTTGCATAATATTTAATATATTTTGAAAGGTGATTTTTAATATGAATGAAAAAAAAGGATTAGATTTTAAACATAAAGAAGTTATAAATATAAAAGATGGTAAACGTTTAGGATATGTACAGGATGTAACTGCAGACTTTAAAACAGGAACTATAACAAATATTATAGTTCCTGGTAATACCAAATTTTTTAATATTTTTTCTACAGGTAATGATATTAGTATTCCTTGGGATGCAATAAAAACTATTGGTGATGATATAATACTTGTAGATATATAAATTATTTATATAATCTTCTCATATGCTCGATAGCAGTTTTCTCTAGCCTAGAAACTTGTGCTTGTGAAATTCCAATTTCTTCTGCTACCTCCATTTGAGTTCTCCCTAAGAAAAATCTTTTATCTATTATCATTCTCTCTTTATCATTAAGTCTTTTTAATGCTTCATTCATAGTTAAATTTTCTGCCCACATTTCATCTGTATTCTTCTTATCTTTTACTTGATCCATAATTGATAAACTATCTGTACCGTCATTATAAACAGGTTCTTGAAGTGAAACTGGATCTTGTATTGCATCTAAACTAAGAACTATTTCTTCTTTTTCAACGTCCAACTCTTTTGCAAGTTCTTCAATTGATGGTTCTTTTCCCTTTTCTCTTATAATTTTTTCTTTGGCTTGAAGTACCTTGTATGCTAAATCTCTAACAGATCTGCTAACTCTTACCATATTGTTGTCTCTTAAATATCTTCTAACTTCTCCAATTATCATTGGCACTCCGATATGTTGATAGTTGAATATCAAGACTTGTATCAAAATTATCTATTGCCTTTATTAATCCTACACAACCAACCTGAAATAAATCATCTGCATTTTCTCCTCTGCCACAAAATCTCTGAATTACACTTAAAACTAATCTTAAATTTCCATTTATTAACTTTTCTCTAGCTTCTTTATCTCCTTCATGCATTTTTTTAAATAATTCTTTTGTTTCTTCTTGTGATAATACTTGTAATTTAGAGGTGTTTACATTTGCTATCTCTACTCTATTAATCAAAATAAAACCTCCTCTTGAAAATAATGTTAATTACATTATTTCCAAAAGAAGGCTTTTTTATACTTTAATCCTCTTCAATTTCTGTTTGTTTTAATCTTAAATGTCCAAGTTCTTCCCATATGTTGTATGCTAAATTTAATCTAAATAGTACTGTTGGTTTTGCACCAGCTCTATTTTTATCAACAACACATGCGTAAAATCTAACATCTGTATCTTTTGGTACTTTAATATCATAGCATTTATCAAATTGATCTGTATCTGAATATTCATATTTATTTAATGAACGTCTACTAATTTGTTTTATTAAACATAAAGTATCTAAAACTTCTTTAGCAGTTTTACTTGCAGACATATCATTAATAGTTAAATTTACTGGTAAAGTATTACTTTCCAATAATTGCATTGATGATGCTATAAAAATTTTAAATTTTTGTGCTAAATTAGAAAGAATTGTTGCAGTTTTTTTAACTTCATCACTATTACCAATATTTGCTGTATCTGCTTTTAATGTATCATAAAACATATAATGAATTCCTTCTTTATAATAATAATTCATTATTATTTTTCTTAAATCATCATTTGTATGCTCTGTAATGTGTATAAAGAAAATTGAATTATTTAATTGAGTATTTACCCAATTTGTTACAGCAACTGTTTGTTTAAACTCAGTTGAATTTTTTTCTAATCTCTTTATATATTCTTCTTGTGATTCATTTTCTTTTCTTAAAATAAATCCATCTTCATCACATTGTATTTTTTTACCTTTATCTGGTCTAAATTTTAATTCTAGTAATTCTCCTTCTGTTTTACTTATATATTGTCCATGAAATTTTTGAATTTCTGGATTATTAATTATTGTTGTAATCATACACAATTTCATTTTTTCTTCAGACATTTCATTTGATATTATTAAAACTTTTTGCTTATGAACAAAAGAAATATATGAAGCTAAATTTATTGTAAATCTACTTTTTCCAGAGTTTGAAGGCATTGCATAACACATTGTTTCTCCTTTTCTTAAACCTTTAAAAACTGTAGACAATATGTTAAAAGGTATTGAAATACCATTACTTAATTCATTATCTCCTGATAATAAAAAATCTGTTGTATTTTCATTTAATCTTCCCTGTGTTAAACCAGTTGTAACAGTAATTTGTTCTAATGCACTCTCTACTTCTTCAACTGTCATATCCTTATATAGTTCATAATTTTGAATTTCTAATATTTTCTGTCTTATTGCATCTGTTGCCGCAACTAGATAATTTTTCTTTAATATAAATAATTTTTTTAATTTCATATATATTTTTTCTAAATTATAGTCTTGACTAGAAGCCATTTTTCTTATTCTCATTTTTAACTCATAAGTATTTGGATTTTCTCTAGGTAATTGATATTTCTCTTTTGCTATTGCAGGTGCATATTCTTCACCATCTCTAAATAAAACAATTTTATAAAGATTCATTAATTCTTCATTAGAAAATTTACAATCTTCATATAATAGATAATATCTAGAAATCGCTCTTGGATTATTAAATAATAAACCTACATATATAGCTTCTAATTCTGTATCAATTAATTCTGGTGGATATATACTTTTATTTTCTTCGTCATCATCATCATCTTCTTCTGCTTCTTCATAATCCTCGTCATCTTCATCGTCTTCTACTTCTTCATATTCCTCGTCATCTTCATCGTCTTCTACTTCT
>CANQEX010000013.1 GCA_947596225.1 uncultured Clostridia bacterium
TTTCCACTTAACGTAATGTTGTTATCTGAAGCATTTTTTAAATCTTTAATAGAATATTTAATTTCTTCTTGATTCCATCCTTCTGGAATAAATCTTTGGTATATCATATTTTCTTCCTTTGTTTTTATAATTATATATTTAATTATTTTTATTTTAAATAGAAGTTATCAAAATTTCCAGTAGCTTCTAAGAAGTTTATTCTAAAAAACTATATCCCCAATCAATTTGAAAATTGTGAATTAATCTCAATATATCTTCATACATATTCCATCCATTTTTTCCATATGGATATTCTTTTTCCAGTTCGTCCTTATTAGATATTATCCTATCTTTTAAATCATGATACACATTTTTTTCAATTACAAATGGTGATTTTTTCATCATTTCATGATCAATTTGAAAATATAGTATATTAACTGCACACCATATATCAAAAGCAGATCCATTTATTGCCTTTATAATTGCATTTTGATATTCATTTAAAATATTTACATCTTTACTTTCTTCATATAAAGCATAAATTCCAAATGGTATAATTCTTGTCCAATCTGTTGGAACATCTATTGAAACATCTATTACAGGACAGTCATATCCATTTCTTCCTGTTAAAAATTCAAATAGTTCACCTGATTCAAAAGCTCTTTTAGCATTTTCTTTTATATTCATTATATTTCCCTCCATTATTATTAATACTATGCAAACAAAATGCAAAAAATGTTTACATTAGTTATTATGTTTTTAGTATATACTAACTAAAAAGAATATGCAACACATAAATAACAATTTTATTTTTTTAGTATTATTTGGTATTGATTCAATAAGACGTAATATTCCTTGTGTATCCAAAACATCTGCATTTCTCATTTTTCCATCTTTTGCCTTAAATTTGAAAGTGTTACAATTTGTAACGGTTTCATTTCCTTTGTTTGATATATTATAATATCTTCATTTGCATTATCCATAATAAATCTCTCCTTTTATATTGCGAACATTTGCATTATGTCATCTTTTTGTTTTACAATCAATACTTTTTCAAATAATATTTTTATAAATAAAAAGAAGTGTCACCAATTTCTTTTGGACACACTCCTTATTTTTCAATAGTTTTCAGTTATATTTTTATAGTTTAGGATTTTTTGAATTGTTAAAATTCTTGTAATAAGCTATTTAAGCATTCTTTCCACAACAATTCTTATACTTTTTTCCTGAACCACATGGACAAGGATCATTTCTACCAATTTTTGGTCCCTCATTTACTATTGGTTTAGCTTTTTCAGTTTTGTTAGCCTTAGGAACATTATTATTTTCACCTTCAATGTTTATATTAGAAATTGCTGAATTATCAAGTCCAGCATTAGTAATACTAACTCTTGATTGTCTTTGAACAGGTCCAGTTGCTTTAACAACATGAAGCATTATTTTTGCAACCTCTAGTTTGATTTGAGCAATCATCTCATCAAACATTTCTCCACCTTCAAATCTATATTGAACAACTGGATCTTTTTGTCCATAAGCTCTTAAACCAATACCATTTTTTAATTCATCCATATTATCAATATGATCCATCCATTTAGCGTCTACAGTTTTTAATAAAACAACTCTTTCAAGTTCTCTAATATCTTCACCAATCTCTTTTTCTTTAAGCTCATAATTTGCTAAAGCCTTTTCTTTTTATTCTTTAAGAATTTTATCTGCATTTAATTTACTATCTTTTAAACTTTCAACATCTGCTAAATTTAAACTTACTTTTATTTCATTTAGTAAAGCATCTCTATTAACTTTATTTTCTTGAATTTCTTCTCTATAAGTATCAATAATCATCTCACAAGCAGATTCTATCATTTCTACAATATTATCTCTAATATTGTCACCATCTAAAACTTTTCTTCTTTGAGAATAAATTATATCTCTTTGGATATTCATAACATCATCATAATTTAAAATATGTTTTCTTATAGAAAAGTTTCTTCCTTCAACTTTACTTTGAGCACTTTCAATAGTTTTAGCAATTAATTTAACTTCTATTGGTAAATCTTCTGGAACATTACCTTTTTCAAAAATTTTAGTAATAATATCTCCACCAAATATTTTTAATAAATTGTCATCTAATGCTAAATAAAATCTTGTTTCACCTGGATCTCCTTGACGTCCACTACGTCCACGTAACTGATTATCAATTCTTCTTGATTCATGTCTTTCTGTACCAATAATTTTTAAACCACCAGCAGAAATAACTTTTTCCTTTTCGTCTTTTATTTGCTCATCAAATTTATTTACTAAATTTTTAAACGTACTTCTTGCTTCTAAAATTTCTTTATCATCTGTTTCATTAAATGCTGTAGCTTGTTCAATCATGCTTTCTTCATACTTTTGTTTTCTCATTTCTTGTTTTGCTAAATATTCACTATTACCACCAAGCATAATATCAGTACCACGACCAGCCATATTTGTAGCTATTGTAACAGCTCCGTACTTACCAGCCTGAGCTATAATTTCAGCTTCTTTTTCATGGTTTTTAGCATTTAATACTTCATGTGGTATACCTTCTTTATTTAATAATCTACTTAACTTCTCTGAATTTTCTATTGAAACTGTACCAACTAAAACTGGTTGACCTTTTTCATGACTTGCTTTTATATCTTGTATAACTGCATTAAATTTTGCAGCTTCATTTTTGTAAATAATATCTGTTTGATCTATTCTTATTAAAGGTTTATTTGTAGGAATTGCTACAACATCTAAATTATAAATTTCTTTAAATTCTGCCTCTTCTGTCATTGCAGTACCTGTCATACCAGATAATTTTTCATACATTCTAAAATAATTTTGAAATGTAATTGTTGCAAGAGTTTTTGATTCATCTGCAATTTTTACATTTTCCTTTGCTTCTATTGCTTGATGAAGTCCATCATTATATCTTCTTCCATACATAATACGACCTGTGAACTCATCAACTATAAGTACTTCACCATCTTTAACAATATAATCAATATCACGTTTCATAATACCATTAGCTCTTAAAGCCTGATTTATATTATGAACAATATCTGTGTTATTAACATCATTTAAGTTTTCTAAATTAAATTCTTTTTCAGCCTTTTCAATACCTTTTTGAGTAAGAGTAGCAGATTTTGCTTTTAAATCTACTATATAATCATATTTTTCGTTATCTTCAGCTTGATCTACATCTTTTACATCTTCTTCAATAATTATTTTAGCTTTTAATTTTTTTACAAATCTATCAGCTAATTTATAAAGATCAGAAGATTTATTAGCTCTACCTGAAATTATTAATGGTGTACGTGCTTCATCTATTAAAATACTATCTATCTCATCAACAATAGCATAATTTAACTCTCTTTGAACCATATCTTCTTTATGAATTACCATGTTATCTCTTAAATAATCAAAACCAAATTCATTATTTGTACCATAAGTAATATCAGCTCTATAAGCATTTTGCTTTTCATTATAATCCATTCTACCATAAATAAGGCCTACTGAAAGTCCAAGAAATCTATATACTTTACCCATCCATTCACTATCTCTTTTAGCTAAATATTCATTTACAGTAATAACATGAACACCTTTTCCTGTAAGAGCATTTAAGTATACAGGTAATGTAGCTACTAAAGTTTTTCCTTCACCAGTTTTCATCTCTGCAATTCTACCTTGATGAAGTATAATTCCACCTATTAACTGAACATCAAAATGTCTCATTCCTAAAACTCTTTTAGAAGCTTCTCTAACAACTGCAAAAGCTTCTGGTAATATATCATCTAAAGTTTTTCCTTTAGCTAATTCTTCTTTAAAATAACTAGTTTTATTAGTTAACTCCTTGTCTGTTAATTTTTCCATTTCTGGTTCTAAACTATTAATTTTTTGCACTATAGGCATAACTCTTTTTACTTCTTTTTCACTATAAGTGCCAAAAATTTTTCCAAAAAGTCCCATTTTCTTCCTCCTAAATAATAAAAGTTCTAAAATACTATATCACTATTTAATACGTTTTGCAACAAAATTTAATGTAAAAAAATAATGTCCGGCTTAACAGCTTAATATTTTGTCATATTAAAAAATTTATCTCATAAAATTAAACAAAGTTATAAAAAGGAGTTTCTAGAGATGATTATTTACAATTTAAAACTAAATAAAAAAGCTATTTTTAAAACATGTTTAGCTATTATGACTATAATTTGTATAAGTATTGCAGTTGCTGGAATTTATAATTTAATGAACAATTTAGAAAAAAAAGATAATAATATAATAAATGATTCAATTCCCTCTTCTGAAGTTGCTGAAATAGAACCAGCTAATTATACAAATATTTTAAAAGAAGTTCATGAAAATTTGGATACATATATAGGACAAAAAATATCTTTTACAGGATATGTTTATAGATTAAATAATTTTTCAGATGAGCAATTTGTATTAGCTAGAGATATGGATATAGGCAATAGGCAAACTTTAATAGTAGGATTTTTATGTTCTCTAAAAAATGCAAAAGAATATCCTACATATTCATGGGTAAAAGTTACTGGTGAAATAACAAAAGGACATTATAATGGTGAAATACCATTAATCAATGTAACTGCTATTGAAATGGCAAAAAAGCCTGATAATGCAACTGTTCCTCTTCCAGATGATGAATATGTTCCAACAGCAGTTATCTATTAATTATCTACTAAAGAATTCATAATTCCTTTATCTAATATGTTAGAAAATACATTTTTTAATATTATTAAAATAATAGGTCCAATAAGTAATCCTATTACTCCAATTATTTTGAAACTAGTATACATTGCAAGTAAAGTAAAAATAGGATGAATTCCAATATTATTACTTACAAGTTTTGGTTCAATTAATTGTTTTGCAACTACTACAAAAACATACAACCCTAAGATTGCAAATGCTAAAGAATTATTATTATTTAAGAAAAGAATAATAGTCCAAGGAACCATAACACTACCAGCACCTAAAATAGGAAGAGCATCTACAAACCCAATTAATATTGCCATTAAAATTGGATATTCTACCTCCATACCAAATAAATAAAAAATGTTTAATCCTGTTAATACAATTAAAAAAGTTATTATACTTAATGTAATTTCTGCTTTTATATATCCGCCAAGTGTAGTAGTAATTTCTTTAGTATGAGTAATAATCTTTCCTACCATTTTTTTAGACAAATGATGTTCCATTCTATCTAAAATATAAAACTTATCAGATGTTATAAAATAAGTAGCAAGAATTGTAATTATTATATTAATAAATAAATTTGGAATTGAAGTTATATACTGTAAAACTTTATTTAGAAAATTCTTTATATAATTAGTTATAGTATTTAAAAAATCAGTAGTAGAATTTTCAAATATATTCATAACTTCATCAGAAATCTTCAAATTTTCAAAACTTATTTTTGAAGTTTTATCATTTATAAAATTTATTGTTTTTTCTAAGTATGTATTTAAACCACTTAGTAAATTTGTTGTTTCTGATATTAATTTCACACCACCAAAAACAGCTAACGCAATTATAATAGAAAAAATTAAAACTAATACAATTATACTATTTGTTTTTCTACTAAAATTTGTTCTTTTATTAAGCCATTTGATTAATGGATCTATTATTAAAGAAATAATATAAGCTATCAGAAACGGACTGTAGAAAATGCTAAGCCTACAAATAACAAAAAATAAAATTATAAATAAGCAACCTATAGTTGCTTTTTTTAGTATTGATAAATAATCCATATAACCTTGTCCTTTTTTATTTTATAATAAAAATTATATTCAAGAAAACAAAAAAAATACCCTAATTTTATAAATTAAGGTATTTGATTTATTACATTTGACAATTCATTACTGGATAATATTGATTTTGATTAAACTGTGGAGTTTGTTGATTCATACGATTTCGAGATAATAACTCTTTTAAAATAAGAATTTTAATAATATCTCTAAGTAAATTATCATTTCTATTACTTCTTGAATTACTATTATTTTGTGTATTAGATTTTGTATCTACTTGTCTTGAAGAATTATTATTCTCATTTGACATATTTTTTTCATTTGGATCATCATACTCTATTTGCCCATCAACAATATTGAAAACTGTATCAACCATATTATTTAAAACATCCTCATTTAAAAATTGAAAATTACTATTTGAAACAACTTTTGAAATTACTGGCATCATTATTCTATAAATACTTGGATAAAGATTACTTAGATTCTGTGTATTATACATTCCATTATTCATATTATTAAATGCCATATTATTTTGCATCATATTTGGATTCATATATGGATTATATGTATTATTTGGCATTTGGTTATAAAAATATAAATCTTGCATATAGCTATCATCACTATAAAACATCTTCTTACCTCCTTTTTCTATAATATTATATGAATGAAGATAAAAAAAATGCCTAAAGACAGGCATTTTGTAGACATTTTATTTTACTATTTCATTTACATATGATTTAAAAATATCTCCTCTTTCAGCAAAATTTTTAAACATATCAAAACTAGCACTAGCAGGTGAAAATAGAACAATATCACCTTTTATAGAAATGTTATTTGCTTTTTCAACTGTTTCTTTTAAAGTATCACATCTATATATTGGAAATTCTTTCTTTGATTTTTTTAATTGGTCATTTACTGCTTTTTCAATTTTATCAGAAGTTTGACCAAGTAAAATTAAAGCTTTACAATTATCAATGATTGGTTTTCCTAAAACTGTATAATCTAAATTTTTATCATAACCTCCAGCTATTAAAATTATATTTTTAAGTGCAAAAGCATTCAAACCAGCTATTGTTCTAGTAGGACTAGAACTTACAGAATCATTATACCATTTAACTCTATTTTTAGTTTCTTTAACAAGTTCTAATCTATGTTCTACGCCCTTAAATTCAGTAAGAACCTCATCTATTGATTCCTTTTTTACTAAATCTTTTGTAGCAATTATTGCACAACATGCATTTTCAAAATTATGAACTCCTCTTAATTTCATATTTCTTGTGTCAAATACATGTTTTCTTAAACCATTTTCACAAACTTTTATTTTTCCATCTTCTGTATCTACTAAATATCCATCAGAAATTTTATTTTTACTGCTAAAATATACTATATTTCCTGGTGCATCTTTACCACATTCTCTAGTTATTTCATTATCATAATTTAATATTAATAATCCATTTTCATCTTGATATTTATAAATAGTTTTTTTAGCTTCTATATATTCTTCCATACTACTATGAACATTTAAATGATTTGGTGTAATATTTGTTATTACAGATATTTTAGGACTAACTTTCATATTCATTAATTGAAAACTACTTAATTCTAAAACAACAATATCTTCAGGTAACATTTCTCCTATTTTTGTAAATAAAGGATTTCCAATGTTTCCACCTAAAAAGCAATTATAACCATCTTTTTTTAAAATTTCATAAATTAATGTTGTTGTAGTAGTTTTTCCATCACTTCCAGTTACACCTATAACCAAGCCTGGACAAAGTTCTATTACCATTTCTATTTCTGTAGTAATAATTGCTCCTCTTTCAGCCTCTTCTACAAGTTCAGGTATAGTAGGCAAACAACTAGGAGAACGAAAAATAATATCAAAACCAACCAATTTATCTAAATATCCTTTTCCAAAAGAAAATCGCATTCCATAATTTACAATTTTATCAACTATTTTTTTATCTATATTGTCTATCTCTTTTCCTTCAAAAATTGTAACTTCTGCTTTTAAGTCATGTAAATAATCTATTAAAGGAATATTACTTACTCCTAAACCAATTATTGCAACTTTTCTTCCTTTTAAATAATTATTAAATTGTATAAGTTTTTCATTTATGTATTCCATTCATAAGCCTCCTATAAATTAACAGTTTCAGGTAATTTTATTTTACTTAATACTAAATTTGTTGACTCTTTTACTGATTTGCAATTTGTTACATCTATTTTTATTGTAATTGGACTAAAATCATAAAAACCTGCTTTTCTTTGTAATTCATCTCTTTTTATAATATTTTCTTTTATCTCTTTTTGTGTTTCTATACCTTTATATTGTATACATTTTCTTCTTACTCTTTCATCTAAATCAGCTGTTATAAAAAAATGATAATCACAATCTGGATATATTTCCATTACACTTCTTCCAGAAACAATTACATTACTATTTTGTTTTAATTCGTCTATTAGATTTCTTGCAAATATAAATAAATTTTTATTATCTGCACTTCCTCCTACTGTAGATACAGCCATAGATGCTTCTTTAGATTGTATTTCTTCTTCATTAACTTTATTATTATCAATATATATTATTGTTTCATTATTTTCAATTTTTATTTGAATTTTGAATAAATCCATCATTTTTTTTATATCTAAATTTTTACCTTGTTTTTTTAATTCTTCAATTTTTTTACCATTTTTCATCATTGCATATACTATTGTTCTATACAAATTTCCACCATTTAGTAAAATTGTATTTGGTATATCTTGTATAAGTTGCCTACAAATACTAGTTTTTCCCGCACCTACTAAACCTTCTATACCTATTACTAAATTTGACATCTCTATTCTCCTTTTTATTTTCTTTAAGCATTATATCAAATCAATTAATTTTCTTCAATATGATATATTTATTTTTTAATCAAAACAATTTTTGCATAAAATTTTAAAATATGTACATAATATTTTTATCAAAGGAGGTGCTTCTTAGATGTCAAAAAAAGAAAAATCAAATAATTCTAATAACAACAATAGTAATAACAATAATAAAAATAACAACAATGACTCATCATCAAGAAATTAGTTTGTTTTTAAATAGTAACTTTTTAAGCATTACCTAACTTTATGAAAATGAACTTTTTTATACTTATTCTAAGTATACATGAGTATTGTTTAAATAGATACTTTTTAAGAAAAAACCTCTTCTATTTATATAAGAAGAGGTTTTATAATTTACTCTAAATATTTTTTTAAGAATTTACCAGTATATGATTTATCATTTTTACAAATTTGTTCAGGTGTTCCTATTGCAATTACTTCTCCTCCATTGTCTCCACCTTCTGGTCCTAAATCTATAATATGATCTGCTGTTTTTATTAAATCTAAATTATGTTCTATTACTAAAATTGTATTTCCTGTATCTACTAGTCTTTGCAGTATATTTACTAATCTATGAACATCAGCTATATGCAAACCTGTAGTAGGTTCGTCTAAAATATATAATGTTTTTCCAGTAGCTCTTTTTGAAAGTTCTGTTGCTAGTTTAACTCTTTGAGCTTCTCCTCCAGATAATGTAGTTGAAGGTTGACCAAGTTTTATATACCCTAATCCTACATCAGCTAAAGTTTGGATTTTTTGTTTAATTCTAGGAATATTATTGAAAAATTCTAATGCCTCTTCAACTGTCATATCAAGTACATCAGCAATACTTTTTCCTTTATATCTTACTTCTAATGTTTCTCTATTATATCTTTTACCTTTACAAACTTCACATGGAACATATATATCTGGTAAGAAATTCATTTCTATTTTTATTACTCCATCACCTTGACAAGCCCCACATCTTCCTCCTGATACATTAAAACTAAATCTTCCTTTTTGATAACCTTTCATTTTAGCTTCATTTGTTCCAGCATAAATATCTCTAATAATATCAAATACTCCTGTATAAGTAGCTGGATTTGATCTAGGAGTTCTACCTATAGGTGATTGATCAATATTTATTATTTTATCTATATTTTCAATTCCTTTAATTTTTTCACATTTACCTGATTTTTCAGTAGCTCTATTAATTTCTTTAGCAAGATTTTTATATAAAACTTCATTTACTAAACTTGATTTTCCAGAACCAGAAACACCTGTAACACAATTAAATACACCTAATGGTATTTTAACAGTTACATCTTTTAAATTATTTTCAGATGCTTTTACAATTTCTATAGATTTTCCATTAGATTTTCTTCTTTTTTTAGGAACTGTAATTTTCTCTCTACCACTCAAATATTTTCCAGTAATTGATTTAGGATTATCTTTTATTTCTTCTGCTGTTCCTTGTGCTATAACATATCCACCATGTATACCAGCACCAGGACCAATATCTATTATATTATCTGCTGCATACATAGTATCTTCATCATGTTCTACAACAATTAAAGTATTTCCTAAATCTCTTAATTTTTTTAAAGTTGCAAGTAATTTATCATTATCTCTTTGATGAAGTCCTATGCTTGGTTCATCTAAAATATATAAAACTCCAGATAATCCAGAACCTATTTGAGTAGCAAGTCTAATACGTTGTGCCTCTCCACCAGATAAAGTTCCAGCACTTCTTGATAATGTTAAATATTCTAACCCTACATCCATTAAAAATTGTAATCTACTGTTTATTTCACGTAAAATAACATCTGCTATCATTCTATCTTTTTCACTTAAATCTAAAGAATTTAAGTAATCTTTTAATTTATTAATTGGTAAATCTGTAATTTCTTTAATGTTTTTATTTCCAACTTTTATTGCTAAAACTTCTGGCTTTAATCTTGCTCCATTACAAGTATAACATGGACTATTACTCATATATAATTCATAAAATCTACGCATACCATCAGATTTTGTTTCTCTATATCTTCTATCTAAAGTAGGAATTACACCTTCAAAACTTTGAGTAAATGTTCTAACTCCAGCTGGTGATGTATATTTGAAATCAATTTCTTCATCACCTGTACCATAAAGGATCTTTTCTAAAAATTCTCTTGGTAATTTTTTTATTGGTTTTCCTTTAATATCAACACCATAATGTTTTCCAATGCTTTCAAAATACATTTTAGCCATTGTGTCACCTTTTTTTAAGGTACTTGCTCCAAATGCTTTTACTCCATCATATAATGTTTTGTTTTTATCTGGAATTATTAAATCTTCATCCATTTTCATAAGATAACCTATACCTGTACAGTCTGGACATGCACCAAAAGGATTATTGAATGAAAACATTCTTGGTGATAATTCTTCAAAACTTATATTACAATCAGGACATGCATAATTTCCACTAAATAATTTTTCTCCTTTACTTTGTGCATCAATCTTTACTAAACTATCAGAATGTTTCATTGCAGTTTCTATTGACTCTGCAAGTCTATTTCTAATTTCTGGTTTAACAACTAATCTATCTACTATAATATCTATATTATGTTTTTTATTTCTGTCTAAATCTATATCATCTGATAAATCATAAACTTCTCCATCAATTCTTGCTCTTACAAAACCTTCTTTTTGCATATTTTCTAAAAGTTTAGTAAATTCTCCTTTTTTTCCTCTAATTATTGGACTTAATATTTGTATTCTAGTTCCTTCTTCTAATGTTAAAACACTATCTACAATTTGATCTATTGTTTGTTTTTCTATTTTTCTACCACATTTTGGACAATAAGGTACTCCTATTCTAGCATAAAGCAAACGTAAAAAATCATATATTTCAGTAACAGTTCCTACTGTAGAACGTGGATTTTTTGAAGTTGTTTTTTGGTCTATTGAAATTGCTGGTGAAAGCCCTTCTATACTCTCTACTTCAGGTTTTTCCATTAAACCTAAAAACTGTCTTGCATAAGAAGATAAACTTTCAACATATCTTCTTTGTCCTTCAGCATATATTGTATCAAATGCTAATGATGATTTACCAGAACCTGAAAGTCCTGTAATTACTACTAATTTATTTTTTGGTATTTCTATATTTATATTTTTTAAATTATGTTCTTTTGCCCCTTTAATAATAATTTTATCATTCATTCTTTCTACCCCTTAATAGTAAATTTATTTTACTTTCTATTTTTAAAAAACAGAATTATTATATCACAAAAACAAAAGTTTGTATATATTTTTTTATAAAAAATATAAGGTGGTCAGTTTTTACTGACCACCTAGCCCATGCATCTAATTTACTTCTCGAAAATACTCCGGAAGAGTATGTTCCCTGCGAGTTACGTGCCTACCATCTTTGGTATCGATATGCACCACTTTACCGGCCGTTGTTTCTTCGTATGACACTGTTTTTTCTGTCACTTTAGTAGACTCTGTTTTCTCAAACTCCTTTACCCGCTGATTGTCCAATAGTATTCTTTCATCGTCTTTACGCATGGTTATAACCTCCTTATTTAGAATATAATTATTGTATCATTTTCTAATAATTATGTCAACAAGATTTATTTCATATCTTCCAATTCTTTTATTTTATCTCTTAGCTCTGCAGCTTTTTCAAATTCCATTTTTTGTGCATGTTTTAACATTTCATCAGTAAGTTTAGAAATAATATCTTCAATACTTTCATCTTCACTAATATCATATTTACTTTGTATGTCTTCAACTATAGTAGCTTTTATTACATCTCTTACTGATTTTTTTATTGTTTGAGGTGTAATTCCATGTTCTTCATTATATTTTTCTTGTATTGTTCTTCTTCTATTTGTTTCAGATATTGCTCTTTCCATTGATTCAGTAAGTTCATCTGCATACATAATAACTCGACCCTCTGTGTTTCTAGCAGCACGGCCAATTGTTTGAATTAAAGATCTCTCTGAACGCAAAAATCCTTCTTTATCTGCATCAAGAATAGCAACTAAAGAAACTTCTGGTATATCTAAACCTTCTCTTAAAAGATTTATTCCTACTAAAACATCAAATTCACCAATACGCAAATCTCTTATTATTTCCATTCTTTCTAATGCTTTTATTTCAGAGTGCATATAACGAACTCTTATTCCAGCATTTCTCAAATATGCTGTTAAATCTTCTGCCATTTTTTTAGTTAAAGTTGTTACAAGTACTCTTTCTCCTTTTTGAACCTGAATATCAATTTGTTCCATTAAATCATCTATTTGATTTTCTGTAGGTTTTACCTCTATTTTAGGATCTAAAAGTCCTGTAGGACGAATTATTTGTTCCACAACATTTTCTTTGCTGTGCTTTTTTTCATAATCTGCTGGTGTAGCACTTACAAATATACATTGATTTATTCTTTTTTCAAACTCTTCAAATTTTAATGGTCTGTTATCAAAAGCTGATGGAAGTCTAAATCCATAATTAACTAGAGATTCTTTTCTTGCTCTATCACCATTATACATAGCTCTTACTTGAGGAATAGTTGCATGTGATTCATCAATTAGTAATAAAAAATCATCTGGAAAATAATCGAATAATGTAAATGGTGGGCTTCCTGCTTGTCTACCACTTATATGCCTAGAATAATTTTCTATTCCTTGACAAAATCCAGTTTCTTTAAGCATTTCTATATCAAAATTTGTTCTTTCTTCAATACGTTGTGCTTCAATTAATTTTTTATTTTCAGTAAAATATTTTACTCTTTCTTCCATTTCCTCTTCTATTGTAACTAAAGCTCTTTCAAGCTTATCTTTGCTAGTTACATAGTGTGAGTTTGGGTATATCATAACATGTTGTCTTGTAGCTGTAGCTTTTCCAGTTAATGGATTTATTTCAGAAATTTTTTCTATTTCATCTCCCCAAAATTCAACTCTTATTGCTGTTTCTTCTTGATTAGATGGAAAAATTTCTAATATATCACCTTTAGCTCTAAAAGTACCTCTCTTAAAATCCATTTCATTTCTAGTATATTGCATATTTACTAATTTTCGCATAACTTTATTTCTATCTATTTCCATTTCAGGTCTTAAAGAAACTATCATATTTTCATAATCAATTGGATCACCTAAACCATAAATACATGAAACTGACGCAACTATTATTACATCTCTTGTTTCAAAAAGTGATGCTGTTGCTGAATGACGTAATTTATCTATTTCATCATTTATAGATGCATCTTTTTCTATATAAGTATCTGAAGAGGCTATATATGCTTCAGGCTGATAATAATCATAGTAAGATACAAAATATTCAACTCTATTTTCTGGAAAAAACTCTTTGAACTCACTGTATAATTGTCCTGCTAATGTTTTATTATGTGCTAAAACTAGTGTTGGTTTTTGTACTTTTTCAATTACATTTGCCATTGTAAAAGTTTTTCCGTGAACCTGTAACTCCTAATAAAGTTTGGAATTTCTTGCCCTCTTTTATTCCATTACTTAAATATTCTATTGCTTCTGGCTGGTCGCCAGTTGGTTTATATTCTGATACTAATTTGAACATTTTTCCTCCATTATTATTATTTTAATTTATCATCTTGCTTTATATTATACATTTCTATTTCTTAAGTCACAAACTTTATATTTTTAAACCAGATAATTATAAATAAAATTTTTAAAAAACACTTAATATTTTAGCATTTTTCCATAAAAAACGCAAGGTTACATACCTTGCTATTTTTATTTATCTATATTAGAAATTCCCCCAAGACAACGTCTTGGAGGAATAGAGATAAAATCTATTAAGTTAGCTGCTTCATTTTGACTTATTCGGCGGTTTCTTCATCAATATTCTGAGAAGCTTTACCTTCTTTATCAATATTCTGAGAAACTTTACCTTCTTTCTTGCCCATGAATTTATCAAGTAACAGATAGCTCATCATGGGATTGTTTGAACCTGCCATATTGCTACCCATCATGGAAGACATGAGCAACAGGTTCGCCATATCATCATCTCCGCCGAGCTTATCCTTAAAAAGCATCAGAGGAAGAAGCTGATTCATCTGACCACCGTCTTTTTCAGATGTCATCATAGAAGACATAAGCAACAATTTCACCATGTCATCATTTCCGTCAAGCTTATCCTTAAAAAGCATCAAAGGAAGAAGCTGGGCACTGCTTTCGTCAGTCTGACCGCACATTGTTGACATAATTGCCAATTTTTCTACATCAAAGTCTTCACTCATGTTGAGCGAATCGCCAAGAGCTATAACCTTCGAGTAGCAGCTGAAGCCCAGAACGTTCTTGATAGGAACGACGTTCTTCATCTCGCCAGTTCTCACAGAAAGAGTCTGAGCCGGCGTTTTGGAAGTGGCAACCTTAATTACGAAATAATATTCTCCAGCGTCCTTGATAAGATCGCCTTCGCTGAGCTTTGTAGTGGGCAGAATGTAGATAGGAAGTTTGCCGAGCTGTATATTGCCAACATCAGTAATTTCTTTCTTCTTCTTGTCATATATCCGCCAGCTGTCGCCGTTCTTGACAGCAATACCCATCAATGTACTTGCAATGTTCTCGTCCTTGTTTGGTCCGAATTCGATATTTATGTTTACCATAGTAGTATCCTCCTTTTTTTCTTTTAGCTGTGGCTGTTTAGAAACTCGTTTTTTGTTGTCAATAGTCTGCTCGTGTTCATGCGGTTCTTTTTCTTTTCGTGCAAGAATTGCAGATTTTGCAAATTGGTTGTAGTCTGATTTCTCAAATTCGAAACCTATAAGGATATCCTTTTGGCCACGATTTATATACATATCAGATAATTTGCACATCAGACAATCCTCTTTGCGTTTACAATAAAAGCACTCATTCATAGCTACCAGACGACCTGCAGTATGTGAAACATGAAATGTTATACGAGACTTTTTATCATCTTCAACAATATTTTCAATGGATAGTTTACCGTTGAATAATAAATTGCCTCTCAAACATATCGAGTTTACCATACCATAGCAATTCCCTTTTGAAAAATGGATTTCCATTGGGCCATTACTATATCTCATACTCTGTTTTTCGCATTCTAAATCAGCAATTAAAAAACCATCATAACAGCCTAATTCATGCGAAAATTTCCATTTGTGCCATTCACCACAATAGGGACACAAGTAGCGTCTTGGAATGAAATCCAAAAAGTTTTTACTTTCCATTGCATTTTACCCCCTGTCTGTAGCAATACAATTAATAGTTTTTTTCTCTCCTTTCTAAAGTGTGTATTTGTGCACATATACACTTTAAACTACCAAAGTCAATTTGTCTTTGATATATGCACAATAAATACCGATTTTTATTGTACCATAGATTTACATAAAAATCAAGCAATAAAATCCCATAAAATTCCTAGTTACAAAAGATTTTCTATATAAAAAAGAGTAGGTAAAAATTTATTACATTTTGCCTACTCTTTTTTATAGTACAACTACTTTTTTTTCTTCTTGGGTTTCTTGTTTGATATTCTGTAAGTTACTCCACCTCCTAAGTTAAATGTTATTGTTCCTCTAGAGTTGATTGTAGCTTTACCTTTTTTCATACTTACTGAAACGCCTTTTTGGCCGATATTCAAAAAAGTATCATCTCCAATTTTTATCCGTTTGCGATAGCTGATTCCCATATAGAGGTCTCCTTTCAAAATAAGTGTACAGCCCTCTCCCTTAGCACAAGAGAGTTTTACAATTTATAACATAGTTATATCATAGCACACTTTACATAAAATTGCAAATAGTATTCATTTTATAATTCTAGTTCTTTTTTACCCTCATGTTCTATCTGTCTTTCTGTATCAATTTTTAATTTATACTTAATACTAAAACTGCATTACTACTACCTAAAATATTCTTTAGTTCACTTTCTGTTTTGTTCATTATTTCACCTAGTTTTGTATAACTCCATAAATTTGAACCATAAAATATAGAAATTTGATTACCTTGATATAACATTACATCTCCTACTTTTGTTTTTATTTGTTTGTCATTTTTAGGTAAACTAAATCCTAAATCTCCAACTTGTTCAAAACTTCCGTATTCACTTGTATTTACTGTTATATCTCCTTGCTTTAATTTTTCTACTAAAGATTTTGTTGCTTCATTTTGCTCTAATTTCATTTTTAATATTTCACTACCTATTTTTATATTTATTTCTTCCACTTCTTTATCTTGCACCTTTCCTTCTATATTTTCATTATTGTTCTCTGTAGTCAAATTTTCTTCTATAGCAGTTATTGTACTATTATTTGCCATCACTACCACAATACTTATGATTATTACTAACACAAGTGCTAAAATAATTAAAACAACTTTTTTGTTCACTTTTTCTCCTCCATTATTTTAAATTATCTTTAAAAAATATTTCAATTTTATCAAAAATTGTTTTTCATTTTTTGTGTTTAATATCAATTTGCAATTATTATAACATAAATATTATTAAAATTTCTATTATAAATAGAAAAACTCTCCCTATAGCAATCTGCTATTCGGGAGAGAAAAATCTAAATGTGCTTCTCGGTGTACCTGCAAAGGCCATACAGCCCCCCAGCTAAAATCGCCAAGATTAAGAAAATCATCGGCATGACATATTCGTAAAAAAAATTATCATATTGACAATATGTCATACCAAAGGCTAACAACAAGCAAATTGTTGCTAGCACAAAGCTCATTTTCCGTGAGAATCTCAACAATTTCCTTCTTATTTCTTCAGTCATATTGACCTCCTTTTTGTTTTTGCATATTTCAATAGTTTCTACTTTATTATATTGTTTTATGTAAATTCTGTCAATATATAATATTTTTGTATAAATTAAAAATTTTAATTTATAAATTAAATTTTGTTTTATTTATAAAATTTATATGTTATAATTTTATAAATGGAGGGTACAAATGAGAGCAAAATTAACAAAAGTAAAAAAATCCGATAGATCTATTGGTCTTATCATATTTCGAATTATTTCTTTAATTATAATTTTAATAGCATTATATTTTCTATATAAATGGAATCTTGAAAATAAAGCAAATAGCAACATTATGGATGAAATTTTAACAAAAGTTAATCTGCCATCTGTTTCTATTACAGAGCCTGAAAATTCTTCAAACCCTGAAGAAACTGAAAATCAAGATGAAACTACAAAAAAAGAAACTTTACTAGATTTTTCAAAATTATTAGAAACTAACTCAGATACAGTGGCTTGGATTCATGTAAATAATACAGATGTAGATTTTCCTGTTGTAAAAACTAAAGATAATGATTTCTATTTAAAACATAATTTTAACAAACAATACAATTCTGCTGGTTGGATTTTTGCAGACTATCGAAATAAATTTGATGATACAGATAAAAATATAATTATCTATGGACATAATCGTAGAAATGGAAGTATGTTTTCAACATTAAATAATATATTAGAAAAAAAATGGTATACAAACCCCGAAAATCAATATGTTACAATGTATACTCCTACAAAAAATTATATATATCAAGTTTTTTCTGTTTATAAAATAAATGCAAATAACTTTGATTCTCGTAATGAATTTTCTTCTGATGAAGATTTTCAAAAATTCATAGATAATGCTTTAAATAAATCTATTTACAATTTTAATATAAATGTTTCCAAAGATGATGATTTATTAACTTTATATACTTGTGCAAATAATACTCAATATAGAATTATATTACAAGCAAAAAAAATAAAATAGCCTAAAATTTAGGCTATTTTTTATAATTTATTTTATATATTTTGTAACCTCTGAAATAATAGCTTTTTTGGCTTCTTCAAATGTCATATTCATAGTAGCACCAGCAGCTTTAATATGACCTCCTCCACCAAAGGTTAAGCATACTTCAGCAACATTTATATACTCATTAGAACGAAGTGATGCTTTATATCCCTTTTCTTTCTCATATAAAAATATAGAAACTTCTACACCCTCTATCATTCTTCCAATTTCAACAATTCCATCGTGATCTCCTGGTTTTATACCTAGTTTTAAATCATCTTCTTTTGTCATATATGTAAATGCAATTTTTCCATCAGCAAAAAATTCTAATCTATTCATTGTAAGTTTTTGAGCTTCAAATTTTGTTTTTGACATAGTAAGCATTGATTGCTTATAAACATTTGGAAGATTAATTCCTTTATTTAAGCACCAAGAAGCAAACTCAAAAGATTCTATAGTAACATTACTATTTCTGAAACCACCTGTATCAGTTATTATTCCTGTTAATAAACATGTTCCTATATCTTTTGTTATTTCTATTCCTAAATATTCAAAACTTGATACTAATATTTGAGAAGCAGCTGGTGAAACATGATTTACAATATTATAATCTGCAAACATATCATTTTTACCATGATGATCTATTTCAACTTTAACTTTAGAATTTTCAAAATATTCAATATATTCTGAATTCACTCTTTTTAAAGTAGGACAATCCAAAACAATCGCCATATCATATTTTTGTATTTCTGATTTTGTTTTTATAAATTCTCTTCCCGGTAAAAAATTATAATTTTCAGGAAAATCTTTCATTAATACTATAGCATTTTTATTCATATTTCTTAATGCTAAACACATCCCTAAACTGCTTCCTATTGCATCGCCATCAGGTGTTTCATGTGATAATACAACTATATTTTCTGCATTTTTTATTTCAACATATATTTCATCTAAAGTCATCACTTAATCTCCTTTTTTCAAATCCTTTGTAATATCTTTTAATATTTCATCTATTCTAGAACCATATTCTATTGACTCATCAAATTCAAATATAAGTTCTGGTGTATTTCTTAAATTAATTTTTTTTGCAACTTCACTTCTTATATATCCACTAGATTGTTTTAAAATTGATAGATTTTCTTTTTTGCTTTTTTCATTTATCATGCTTACATAAACTCTAGCAAATCTAAAATCAGGCGTGGTTTTTACTTTAGTTACACTTATCAATCCTGTAAGATGAGGATTTTTTAATTCTGTAGAAATTATATTACTAATTTCTCTTCTCAATTCCTCATCTACTTTATTCATTCTATTGGTATTACTCGCCATAAAAATTTCCTTTCCTATATATCAATTATTTTACTTGTTCCATAACATATACTTCTAATTGATCTCCTTCTTTAATATCATTAAAGTTATCAATTTGAAGTCCACATTCATATCCTTTATCAACTTCTTTAACATCATCTTTAAATCTTTTTAAAGAAATTAATTTTCCATCATGTATAACTATATTATCTCTAATAACTCTTATTCCAGCATTTCTAGCAACTTTACCAGTTAATACATAAGAACCAGCAATTGTTCCAACATTAGAAACTTTAAATGTTTGTCTAATTTCTGCTGTACCTATAACAACTTCTTTATATACTGGATCTAACATACCTTTCATAGCTGCTTCAACGTCATTTATAGCATCATAAATTACAGAATATTGTTTAATATCTACTCCTTCTTTATCTGCTATTGTTTTTGCTATTACTTCTGGTCTTACATTAAATGCAATTATGATTGCTCCTGAAACTTTAGCTAAAGTAACATCAGATTCTGTTACACCACCAACATTTGAGTGTATAACTTTAACTCTAACTTCTTCATTAGATAATTTTTCAAGTGATTGTTTTAAAGCTTCAACAGAACCTTGAACATCTGCTTTAACTATTAAATTTAATTGTTTTAAATTCTCACTTTCAATTTTATTAAATAAATCATCAAGAGTAACAATTGTATTTCTACTAATTTCTTTTTGATGTTTTTCATATTTTCTTTTTTCAATTAAATGTTTTGCTGTTCTTTCATCTTTTACTTCATAGAATGTATCTCCTGATTCAGGTACAGAAGTTAAACCTGTAATTTCAACTGGCATAGAAGGACCAGCACTTTTAACTTTTTTACCTTTATCATTTAACATTGTTCTAATTCTACCTATAGATGAACCTACTATAATTGTATCTCCAACATCTAATTTTCCTCTTTGTACAAGCATTGTGGCAACTGGACCTCTAGTCTTATCAAGTCTTGCTTCTATTACTGTACCTTTAGCTTGTTTTGTAGGATTTGCCTTTAATTCCAAGACATCAGCTTGTAATAATACCATTTCTAAAAGATTATCAATTCCTTCTTTCTTCTTAGCAGATATTGGAACATAAATTGTATCTCCACCCCAAGCTTCAGGAACTAATTCATATTTCATTAATTCTTGTTGTACTTTATCAAAATTAGCATCAGGTAAATCCATTTTATTTACTGCAACTATAATTGGAATTTCTGCAGCTTTTGCATGATTTATAGCTTCAACTGTTTGAGGCATAACTCCATCATTTGCAGCAACTACTAAAATTGCTATATCTGTAATCATAGCCCCTCTAGCTCTCATGCTTGTAAAAGCTTCATGTCCAGGTGTATCTAAGAAAGTAATATCTCTATCATTTATTTTTACTTGATATGCACCAATATGTTGTGTTATACCTCCAGACTCACCTTCAATTACATTAGTACTTCTTATTGCATCTAATAATGATGTTTTACCATGATCAACGTGTCCCATAACAACTATAACTGGTGGTCTTGGTTTTAAATCTTCTTCTGTATCTTCTGTTTCATCTATTAAAATATCTTCATCAGTTACTACATTCTTTTTAGTAGCAGTAATTCCATATTCTTGTGCTATTAAAAATGCTGTATCAAAATCAATTTCATTATTTATTGTAGCCATAATTCCTAAATTTAATAATTTTTTTATAACATCACTACTTGTTATTTTCATTTCAGTAGCTAAATCTTTTACAGTAATTGTTTCAGGAATAGTAATTTCAGTTAACTTAAATATTTTTTGTTTTGTTCTATTTTCTTGTTTACCATTTTTCTTTTTATTTCTTCTGCCTCTTTCTGTACTTAAATCATAATAATCTAACATTTCACCTTCTTTAAACATATTAGATAATTTACTTTGTTTTTTCAAATTATTTAATTTGTCTGAATCGAAATCATTTCCTGAATTTCTACGATTATTTTTTCTTGTTTTTTGTTCATCTTGTCTATTTTGTTTTGCTTTATCTTTTGCCTTATTTCCATAATCTCTAACATTTTCTTTTTCTGTTGGAATATCAACTTCCATAATATTTTTAATTCTTTTTTCGATACCTTTATCATCTAAATTTCTTTTATTATTATTATTGAAGTTTCTATTTTCATATCTATTATCTTTTTTATTAAAATTATTTCTATTTTCATTGTTAAAGTTTCTTTTATTATTATTTTGTCTTTCTGAAATTTCTTTGTTATTTCTCTTATTTTCTGATCTATGAATATTTCTATTTTCAGCATCATTAATAGAAGTTTCTACTTTTTTCTCTTTAGGAACTTTTTCTTCAACTTTTTTAGTTACAGTAGCTGTTTCATTTTTTACAACTTCTTTTTTATTAGGTTCTTCCTTTTTTTCTGGTTCTTTTTTCTTTCCAATACCCAATAATTCACTAACAGTAAGAGGTTTAGTTGGTTTATCTCTATAAACAATATTATAATCTTTCTTTCTCTTGTTTTCTATAAATCCAACATCTTTTTTTCTAGATTGTTCTTTTTGTTTTCTTTCTTCTTCTTTCTTTTCATCTTCATCATTAATAATTACTGCTCTTCTAATTATTACAGGTCCATCTTTTTTTTCTTTTTTACTATCCATAGATTTTGTTTTTGAAACTCCTTTAATTAATTTCTCAATTTTATTTTCTTCTTCTTCTGTAATAGAACTTAAATGACTTTTTACATTAATACCTAATTCTTTTGCTTCTTCTAAAACTCTTTTTGTTTCAACGCCCAACTTTTTAGCTAATTCATGAATTTTAATTTTTTCCAATTACTTATCACCTCCATGAAATACTTTCAAAATAGCATCAGCTAAATTTTTGTCTTTTATTCCAATAACAGCTTTGTTCTGCTTTCCTATAGCTTTACTGTTATCTGATATTGTTCCATAAACTATCAATTCAACATTTTCTTTATTTGTATAATATTTAATATTTTTGATAGTTTTCTCAGATGCATCTTGTGCTACTATTACTAACTTTACTTTTTTATTAGTCATTTCTTCTAATACACTATCTGTTCCGGATAAAATCTTTCCGGCTTTGCTACTTATACCAAGTAAACCATAAATTCTATTTACCAATAATTACACCTCTTATATTTTCATATAACTCATCACTTATTTGTTTTTCAAAAATTTTTTCAAGTCTTTTTGATTTAATAATTTTATTTAGGCACTCTTCATTTTTACAAATATATGCACCTCTACCATTCTTTTTTCCTGTTAAATCAATTTCTATTACTCCTTCTTTTGATTTAACAATTCTTAATAATTCTTTTTTTTCTTTTTGCTCATTACATGCCATACATGTTCTTAGCGGTTTCTTTTTATTAACCATTAAATCACTTCCTATTTATTCTTCATTTTCTGTTTTTTTCTTTCTTCCCCTTTTTGCTGGTTTTTTTTCAACTTCCTCTACTACTTCTTCTTTTTCTTCTTTTTTAGTTTTCTTTTTTTTTTTTTCAATTTCTTCTTCTTTTTCTTCTTTTTCTAAATTTTCATTTTCCTCATCTTGCATTTGAGAAAGTAATATTTCTCTAATTTGAGATTCTGATTTTATATCTATTTTCCAATTTGTAAGTCTTGCTGCAAGTCTAGCATTTTGTCCTGATTTACCAATAGCTAAAGATAATTGATCATCTGGAACAATTACTTGTGCAAATTTTTCATCTTCTTTAACATCAACAGCCATAACTTGTGCTGGAAGTAAAGCAGCAGCTATATAAATAGATGGTTCTTCACTCCATTCAATAACATCTATTTTTTCACCATTTAATTCATTTATAATATTTTGAATTCTTACGCCTTTTTGACCTACACAAGAACCTACAGGATCAATATTTTCGTCCCTAGAATATACTGCTACTTTGCTTCTTGAACCTGGATCTCTAGATACAGATTTAATTTCAATTAATCCTTCATATATTTCAGGAATTTCAAACTCAAATAATTTTCTAACAAAATCTGGATGACTTCTTGAAACTATAACCTGTGGTGTTCCTTTTAACCCCTTTTCTACATCTAAAACATATCCTCTAATTTTATCATTTACTCTATAAGTTTCAGTAGGAATTTGTTCTTTTAAAGGCATAACTCCTTCTAATTTTCCTAAATCCATAACAACAATTTTATTATCAGCTTTTTGAATTAAACCAGAAACAATTTCACCTTTTTTATCGTTAAATTCTGTAAATACCATATCTTTTTCAATTTCTCTAATTTTTTGAACAACAACTTGTTTTGCTGTTTGTGCTGCAATTCTACCAAAATCTTTTGGTACTATTTCAACATTAACTATATCTCCAATATTATAATTTTTATCTATTTTTTGTGCTTCTTCCAAAGAAATCTCAAGTTCTGGCACTGGAAGTTCTGCTACAACTTCACGACTAGAATAAATATGCATTTCTCCTGTTATTTTATCTATAGTAACTTTTACATTGTCTACACCATCTTCTACATCAAAATTTTGTTTATAAGCTTTTACTAATGCTTCTTCTAAAGCACTAACTAAATAATCTTTACTTATTCCTCTTTCTTTTTCTAGTTCATCCATAACTGCAATTAATTCTTTTACATCAACGTTCTTCATTTTTATACCTCTTTCTCATTTTTATTTTTACCATTCAAAAACTGTTTTTGCTAAAGCAATATCTTTTAAATTTATTTCTAAATTTTCATTTTCTACTTTCATAATAATTTTATTATCATTATATTCTTCTAAAATTCCTATTATTTCTTTTTGTTTATTTATAGGTTTAAATAATTTAATATTTATTTTATTTCCAATTTGTTTTCTAAAATGTTCTTCCTTCCTTAATATTCTTTCTAAACCTGGTGAAGATACTTCCAAGAAATATTGTTCTTTAATATAATCTGCTTCATCTAAAATATCGTTAATAGCATTATTTACATTTTCACAATCATTTATATTTATTCCATCTGGTTTATCAATAAAAATTCTTAAATAGTAATTTTTTCCTTCTTTTTCATATCTTACATCATATAAGTTATACCCCAAATTTTCTATAATATCTTTCAAAAGTTTTTCAACTTTTGTTTCAATATTATTTGATGCCAAATTATCACCTCCAAAAATTCGTAAAGAGTGGGATTTGTTCCCACTCTTCTAGCATTATAATTATGACATTAATATTATATACTCTTATTACAGTAATTGCAAGCTTTTTTTATAATTTTATAAGACTTTTTTTTACAATTTATTCTTCTGTTTGATTTACAGTATCTCCTGATGAAGATTGCCATAATAGAATTGGATATCCGTTATTTATATTATTTTCATCTTGTACATAACTTTCACCCAATTCTGTAATAATTGTTGTTTTCATATCATTTTCTGTTTTCTTAAATTCATCATTTTCAGGAACTTTTTCTATACAAGTGTCTAAATAAAAGCTATTACTTATTGTTCCAAAATTAGCTCCAATTACACCATTTCCTGAATTTTTTACTTTTATTAATCCAATGTTATATGAAGTATATATATAACTATCAGATGAATTTTGACCACAAATTCCACCTATTCTTATTCCATCAGCTTTTGTCGAATCAATTTGTCCTTTATTATAACAATTTGATATATTTGCATTGTTTTCTCCAGCAATTCCTCCTATTATATCTTTATCACCTATAATATTTCCACTATTATATGAATTTACTATATTTCCCATAACTTGATTTATTCCAACTAATCCACCAACATAATTCTTACCACTTACAATTCCTTTTGAATTTACATTTTCTTGATTATATGAATTTTCAATTTGACTACTTGAATAGCCAGCAATTCCACCTACATATTGTTCACCTATAACATTTAATGCTTCATTATAACAGTTAGTTATAGTTGTTCCATAGAATGTAATTCCTGTTATTCCACCTATGTATTCTTTTCCTGAAACATTTGACTTATTTATGCAATTTGAAATATTAGAATTATTATTTGTATATCCTGATATTCCTCCTACATATTTATCTCCAGAAACAAGACATTTATCTTCTAATATTTCGCAACCATCAATACTAGAATTTGTCATATTTATTCCAGCTATTGTACCAACTTTTTCAGTTCCTTTTACTTCGATATTTTGTACTTTACAATTTTCAATTCTTCCTTCATTTAAACCAACAATTATTCCAACACCTTCTCCAGCATTTATATGACTAGCCTTTATTATTAAATTAGTTATAACTCCTGAAGAATATCCAAACAAACCTTGATATCTTTTATCATTTTCTACATTCATTCCTCTTATTGAACAGCCATTACCATCTAATACTCCAGCAAATCTTTTTAGATTTTCATTTGTAACATCTACATTTTCATCTACTTCAATAGTTTCTTCTGTTACTGCTGTATTTTCTGAAGAAGTATTGCTATCTTCTTTAGGTGGTAATTCATCTAAAAAACCTATAACAGGTGTCCATATATTTCCACTCCATACTCCATCATCATTTTTTCTTGCACCTAAATCTATATTATTTCTTAATGTAATTGTTACACCATTAAAATTCATTTCTCCTGATATAACTTGATCTGCAACCCATTTTAATTCTTCTGCTTTATAAATATTTATATTTCCAGCTTCATCTATAGCAGGTTTAGCAGAAGTTCCATCCCATGGTATAATTCTGCCTGTAGCTATTTCTCCATCAAGATAAGCTGTATATTCTGCTCCATCTTTTGTTATATAATAAGTATCTGGTTTTACTTGTTCTACAATTTCTCCACCAAATTCTGCTACTATTTCTTCAATAGTTTTTGGAGTTTCCTTTTCATTTTCAACTACTAAAGAATCTTCTGGATTGTTATTGTTATCATTGTTATTTAATTTTTTTACTATAAAATATATACTTACTATTACAGCTATAAGCAATATAATTACAATTAGTACTTTTACAATATTAATTTTTTTACCTTCACTTTCCAGGTTTCTTCTTTGACTTCTCAATTAAGTTTCCTCCATTCTTTTATTTTTACAATTTATATTGTATATTTAAACAATGTTTTTGTAAATGCTTTTTTATGAAAAATGTGTTATAATATTATCATGGAAAAAATAGAGTTACTTTCTCCAGTAGGAGATTTTGAGTGTTTAAAATCAGCAATACAAAATGGTGCAGACAGTATATATTTAGGTGCTTCTTCTTTTAGTGCTAGAGCAAAAGCTACAAATTTTAATTTTAAAGAATTAGCTGAAGCAATAAAATATGCAAAACTTAGAAATGTTTCTGTTCACCTTGCTTTAAACACATTAATTAAAAATGATGAGTTTGAAGATGCAATAAATCTTGCAATTACAGCTTACAATCTTGGTGTTGATGCAATTATTGTTCAAGATTTAGGGCTTTCTTCTTATCTTTTAAAAAATTATCCTGATTTACCTATTCATGCTAGTACACAAATGACTGTACATAATTTAGAAGGGGTTATTCAATTAGAGAAATTAGGATTTTCAAGAGTTGTTTTATCTCGTGAACTTTCTATAAATGAAATTGAATATATTAGAAAAAATACTAATATAGAACTTGAAGTTTTTATTCATGGTGCACTTTGTATTTCTTATTCTGGTCAATGTTTGCTTTCTAGTATGATAGGTGGTCGTTCTGGTAATCGTGGTTTTTGTGCTCAACCTTGCAGACTTCCTTATGAGCTTTTTGAAGAAACAGAAAATGGTCACATAAATAGTTTGGATAAAGGATATTTACTTAGTCCTCGTGACATTTTAGGAATTGAATTTTTGCCTGAAATTATAAAATGTGGTATTAACTCTTTAAAAATAGAAGGTCGTATGAAAACACCTACATATGTTGGTGTAGTTACACGTATATACAGGAAATATATAGATTTAGTTTTGAATAATATTAATCTTGATAATAAAACTCTTAAAAATATGATTAATAAAAATTTAAATATAAAAAATCCAAATACTAACTTATCAGATTTAGAAGAGTTAAATCAAGTTTTCAATCGTGGTGGTTTTTCAACTGGTCATTTATCTTCCAATGAAAATAAAAATCTCATTTTTAAAGATAAACCAAATAATATGGGATTATATGTTGGTACTATTTCTCATATAAACGAAAATAAAGGTCATTTGAAATTAAAATTAGAAAATTCTTTATCAGTTGGTGATAAAATTTCTATTAATAATGAAATTTATACTATATCTGAACTTATGATAGATAACAAAAATTATGAAAGTTTAGATAAAGGTTATACTGTAAAAATTGGTAGAATGAAAGGAAAAATATCTGTTGGTTCAAAAATTTATAAATTGGAATCTTCAAAATTAAATAAAACCATATATCCAACTTTTAAAGAAAATAAAGAATTTAAAAAAATCAACTTAAATGCCAAAATAATTATAAAAGAAAATCTACCTATTTCTTTAAAAGTTTGGTCAGAAGAGGGATTTTATAAAAATTTAGAATTTACTTTTTCTTCAATTATTCCTGAAAATGCTTTAAATAATCCCACTTCAAAGCAAACTATTATTAAACAAATATCAAAAACAGGTAATACACAATTTGAATTTAAAAATATTGATATAGTTTTAGATGATAATTTATTTATACCAACAAGTATATTAAATGATTTAAGAAGAAATGCTATAAATGGATTAGAAAACTCTGTACTTCAAAAATATTCTCATAAATTAGAAAATAATTTTAAACCAATAAAATCAGATGTTACTAATACTAAAAAAACAATTTCTTTATTATTAAACAATATAAAAAATTATGACTACACGTCTTTAGAAAATATTAATAAATTATATATACCTTTAAAATATTTTCTTGATTTAAATTACAAAACTATATTATATAAGCTTACTCAAAAATTTAATACTTATATTTATATGCCTACTATTTTAAAAAACATAAATATAAACTTTAAAAACATTATTTCTAATTTTAAAATTAAGGGATTTGTAGTATCTCATATATCACAAATTGAATTATTAAAAAATTTTAATTTAGAATTAATTGGTAATTTTACTTTAAATGTATATAATAATTACTCTATTGAAAAATTAAAAGAGTTAAATATTTCATGTATTACAGCTTCTCCTGAATTAAATGAGATAGATAATTTAGAAACTATTGTATATGGTAAAATACCCGTTATGACAAATAACTACTGTTATCTTGGAAAATCTAATAAATGTTATAGTAGTTGTAAAAAATTATGCAAATCTAATAGTAAGTTTTATTTACAAGATAGAACTGGTGCAAAATTTATAATTGTTCCAAATAATTCAATTACTACTATCTTTAATTCTAAACCTATACAATTAAATAATTATAATACTAATTCTATTCGTATTGATATATTAGATGAAACCTTTGAAGAAATTCAATATATAATAAATAAAAGTTGAGATGCTTCTCAACTTTTATTCTTTCTTATTTTTTATTTTTCTTCTTATTAATATTACTAATATATTAATTGATATTACAAGAATTATAACACTTACAGCAATTACTGGAGTTTTATCACTTGTGTCTACTCCATTTTCATTATTTAAACTTTTTTTATTATTCTTCTTTTTAGTTAATTTGCTTAAACTTTCTTTTAAATTGTTACTTTCATTTGGTGAAGAACTTGTTCCTTGATTATTACCATCATTATTTCCACTTGGTGGATTTACTTCACTTTCTTTTATCTTTGTATAAAAGTATTGTACTAGTGTTTCTGTATTTG
>CANQEX010000014.1 GCA_947596225.1 uncultured Clostridia bacterium
AATGATACAATAAATAATGCTATTAAAAAAGCTTCAGGCGCAGGAAGCAATGAAAATTATGAAGAAATAACATATGAAGGATATGGACCAAGTGGAGTTGCTGTAATTGTAAATGCATCTACAAATAATAAAAATAGAACAGCAGCTGATGTTAGACATGTTTTTGATAAAGCTGGAGGAAATTTAGGTACAACAGGTTGTGTGTCTTATTTATTTGAGAAAAAAGGTATTATTGTAATTGAAAAGGCAGAATGTCCTTTAAATGAAGATGATTTAATGATGCTTGCAATAGAAGCTGGTGCAGAAGATTTTTCAGCTGAAGAAGAAGTGTATGAAATTACTACTTCACCAAGTGATTTTTCTACAGTGTCTGAAAATTTAGCAAATAATAATATTACTTTTTTGGAAGCAGGAGTTCAAATGGTTCCTAGTACATATATAAACTTAGATGAAAAAAATGCAGAGAAAATGCAAAGATTAATAGATAATCTTGAAGATTTAGATGATGTTTTAGAAGTATTTCATAATTGGGAAGAATAAAATTTGAATAAAAACCAGAAAATGTAAGAAAATAACATTTAAATTAGAAAGAAAGGAAAATGTTATTTACATTTATGGTATAAAGATTATGTTTTTTAGAACAGATATGGCAGTTGAAAGAAGAGACTTATATAAAAAGGCCAATAAACTTGAAAATGAAATAAATGGTATTGAATGTGAAGAAGAAAAAATAGAAGATATAAATATTACAAGAGTAAAAATTACAAATAGAGAAGGCGAGTTGGCATTAGATAAAAAAATGGGAAATTATATAACCATTGATATGAAAAAGATAAATAATATTACTACTGAAAAAGAGCAAAAAATTATAGATACTTTTTCTAAAGAGTTATCTGAAATAATAGATAAACATATTAATAAAAATGAAGAAATTTTAGTTGTTGGTTTAGGAAACTTATATGCAACACCTGATTCATTAGGTTCAAAAGTAGTTCAAAATATTGAAATAACTAGACATATAAAAATATATCTTCCAGATGCAATAGATAAAAATACAAGAAGTATTAGTGCAATATCTCCTGGAGTATTAGGAACAACTGGAATAGAAACAGTTGAAATAGTTAGAGGAATTGTAGATAATATAAAACCAAAACTTGTTATAGCTATTGATAGTTTATGTTCAAAAAATATTGATAGAATTAATAAGTCTATACAGATTTCTGATACAGGAATTGTTCCAGGAGGAGGAGTTGGTAATAGACAACAAGAATTATCAGAAAGAACATTAAATATTCCCGTAATTAGTATAGGAGTACCAACTGTATTAGATGCTGCAACTATTGTTATAGATACTTTAAATGCTTGTGAAATATCTGTTTCGGAAAATGAAATTGTTGATAAAATGAAATTAAATAACTTTAATTTTATAGTAACGCCAAAAGAAATAGATACCTTAATAGATAGTATGACTAATATAGTTGCAGAAGGAATAAATATGTGCATTTAAAATTATTGATTTTTTTTATATTATAGGTTATGATAAATAAAAAAGTAGTAGGAGAAAAAAATGGAAAATAAAGGTATATCAAAATCTTCAATAATATTTATAATTGTAGTTATTATAATAATAATAGCAATTTTATATTTTATGTTTTTTAATAAAAGGGAAAAACTGGAATATTTTTCAGCGCAATCCTCTATCTCAGTTAGCAACTCTTTTATACAAGAATATAAAGATTTAAATAAAATTATAAAAAGAAATTCTATGGAAGAAACAAATATGGTAAGCCAATCTACTTATAAAAAATATAATATATTAGATTATTTTAATGAGAGTTTTTTTGAGGAAAAAAAATTAGCAATTATTTGTTTATATGAGGATGATTCAAAAGGATATATGAGCTCAATAGATGATGTTATATATAATAAGGATAAAACAGAAGCTACAATATTATATACTTATAAAAATGATGGATATGCTGGAAATTTAACTAAAACATGGAATAATTACTTATTTGTAGCACTTGACGGTAAAGTTGAAAATGTAGTTTTTAAATTAGATAATGAAAAAAAATAAAGCTATTATAGCTTTATTTTTTTGAATAATATAAACACACTAATGGAAAAATATGAATAATATAAAATAATTAAAACATTGTATAAGGAGATATTTGTGAAGTCTATTTGTATAAAGTCTATTAGTGAGGAAAAAATTGAATTTTTAATATCATTATTAGAAAAATTACCTATTAATATTTATATTTCTAATTATAGATTTAAGACCTTTGAAAATTTAATAATACATTATACTTCTAATGAGTTTATAGATGAATTTTATGATACAATAGCAATTGTAATAAAAAAATGTATTGAACATTTTTATGAAGAAGAGTTTATAAAAAAAAATGTAGAAAAAAATTATTTTTATTTAAGTAGTATAGAAAGAAAATATATTTTTGAAATTACAAAAAAAGTATTAGAATTACCTGATGAAAAAATAGGTTATAAAAATGATATACTGAAAAATTGCATAAAAAAATATTTACTTGAAAACAAAAAAATTCTTATAGAAGGATTTGTTAATTTTAGAATTAAAGAATATAAAGAATTATTAGAAAAAATAGTTGAAGTATCTGTTTTTAGTTATTTAGATTTGATAACTTTTTAAAAAATATTGATAATTAAATTGATTTGTAGTAAAGTATATAAAGAAAGAAGGTAGATAAAATGTTAAAAGAAAAATTAATGGAAGATTTAAAAAATTCAATGAAAGAAAAAAATGAGATAAGAAAAAATACTATTCAAATGGTAAGGGCAGGAATATTACAAATAGAAAAAGATAAAGGAATTACAGTCGAAGATGATAAAATAATAGAAATAATTGCAAAAGAAGTAAAAGGGAAGAAAGATGCACTTATTGATTTTGAAAAAGGTGGTAGAGAAGATTTAATACAACAAACAAATCAAGAAATTTCAATATTACAAGAGTATTTACCAAAACAATTATCAAAAGAGGAATTAAAAGGAAAAATTGAAAAAATTATAGCTGAAGTTGGAGCAACTTCTATTAAAGATATGGGAATTGTTATGAAAGAGGCTAAAGCTAAAATAGGTGCTTCTGCAGATGGTAGAACAATAAATGAAGTTGTTAGAGAATTATTAAATTAAAAGGAAAATTTGCTATGAATATTTTTTCAATAAAACTAATAGCATGTATAACTATGGTATTTGATCATATAAAATATGGATTGCCAGTTACAGAAAATTTTGTAACAACATATTTAGGAAGAATTTCATTTCCTCTTTTTGCTTTTCTTATTACAGAAGGTTATGTACATACTAGTAATCTGAAAAAATATTACCAAAGGTTATTAATTTTTGGAATTATTTCTCAAATACCATTTATGTTATTTAGAACTTTAGTAGGTGAATGGAAATTATTAAATATAATGTTTACATTGTTAATTGGTTTAATTGCAATTACAATATATGATAAAGAAAAAAATAAATTTATATCAATTCCAATAATGATAGCACTAATTTTTTGTGGTGAATTTTTAAATGTTGATTATGGAGCATTTGGTATTATTACAGTAATTTTAATGTATATGCTAAAAAATAAAAAAGTTGTACTTTCAATTATTTATGGAGTAGTAGTACTAATATATTATGGAATTAATTATAAATTTAATTATTCTATAGAATTGTTATTATATTGCTTTTTTACTTGGTTCCCATCACTTATAATATGTATGTATAATGGAAAACAGGGAAGAAAGATGAAATATTTTTTCTATTGCTTTTATCCAATTCATATGTTAATTGTTTATTTATTAAGTTTTGTATAAAAAAAGCCTCAATTTATTTGAGGCTTTATATATTTTAAGCATAAGCTTTTCGACTTTTTTTGAAAGAAAGAAGATTTGTAATTTCGTTTGATTTTTTGATTTGTTTTTGTGCTTCTTCTTGTGCAATTTGTTTTGCTTGCTTTTCAGCAACAGTTTCACAAATTGATTTTTGATAAGCTAAATGTGTGTCTTGAGAAATTCTTGACCAATTATATTTTTCTTTTACTTTTTTTATTGCATTACGTGATATTGTATCACAAAGTTTTGGATCAAATAATAATGAAAGAATTGAGTCAGCAAGAGAATTAGGATTTCCTGCATAACTTTTCATTCCTGTAACACCATGTTCTACAATTTCATTTAAACCACCGACATCTGAAACAACTACTGGAGTACCAGAAAGCATACCTTCAAGAGCAACAATTCCAAATGGTTCATATGTACTTGGAAAAACTGCAACATCTGCACATTTATACATTCTTTGAACATCTTTAGCACCAAGATAACCTGTAAAATAAACTTTACTTCCTAAACCTAAGTTATTTACTTGGTTTCTTAATTCATCAATCATTCCACCTTTACCAGCAACAATTAATTTTGCATCATTGTAGTGATATAATATTTTAGGCATAGCTGAAATAAGATTTTGAATTCCTTTTTCATATACTAAACGACCCATAAAAAGAATAATTTTTTCATTATCCATAGCGAATTTTCTTCTAAAATCATAATCTTTTTCAATTCCATTAAATAAAGAAAGATTAACACCATTTGGAACAACATTTATTTTTTCATAAGGAAGACCAAATAGTCTTTGTAATTCGTTTTTCATATAATTACTATTAACAATAACTTCTGAAGATTCATAAGTAAGCATCCATTCAGTATCATTTATATATTTTTGCATTTCACCTTGAATACCACTATTTCTACCAGCTTCTGTAGCATGGATAGTAGAAACAAGAGGTATATTATAAGCAAATTTTAATGTTTTACCTGCATAGGCTGTTAACCAATCATGTGCGTGTATAACATCAAATTTTCCTTTTTCTGCAATGATTTCACCAGTTTTAGCTATCATATTAAAATTAAGTTGCATTACCCAATCTATAAAATTATTTGGAGCTATCATAAAATTATCAATTCTATAAACTTGAACTCCATTATCATTTTCAAAATAAGGAACATTACCATCTTTGTAAGTAACAACAGTAACTTCATGTCCATCTTCAGTAAGTTTATGAGATAGGTCATGGACAACTCTTGAAATTCCTCCTACAACTCTTGGTGGATATTCCCATGATAGCATTAAAATTTTCATTATAATAAAGTACTCCTTTCAATATCTTTTGTTTAAAAGTTTTGTCAAGTCTTTTTTTTAATTACTCAGTTGGCGAAATATTACTTATACAATAATTTTAAGCAAAATTCCATTAATTTCTTACATTATTGTATACAAAAAAAAAACAAAAGTAAACAATTTATTACAAAAAAAATTGTAAAAATTATTACTTTTTTATAACAAATGTTGCAAAAATATAACAATTAAAGGTATTTTATAAAATAAAGAAAAATATTAAAAAAATCTATTGAAGTTTTTTTTCTTTATAGATATAATATGAATTATTATTGGATAGATGTATTTCATAATATTAAAATATACCAAGGAGGATTAAAAAAATATGCTAAAGAATGAGGAGAGCGAAAAACTACAACAAGTTCCTGAAGAAATTGTTGAAAGTGAAGAAAAGAAAAAAGCTACAATAAATAAAAAAGAAAAAAATAATAATCAAAAGAAAATTGACGAAGAATCTGTTATAGAAAAAATTAAAAATTTTATGGCTAAAATTGTAGCAATGCAAGAAGAAGCAAAAAATGAAGAATTAAAAGATAAAGAAAATGAAGAT
This sequence comes from uncultured Clostridia bacterium, assembly GCA_947596225.1. Taxonomy (GTDB): domain Bacteria; phylum Bacillota; class Clostridia; order TANB77; family CAG-508; genus Scatovivens. The sequence continues at coordinate 5,756 of CANQEX010000014.1, forward strand.
GAAGAAACAGAAAAAAATGAAAATATAACAAAATATTTACCTGAATATTATGATTTACCATATAGATATAATGAAACTGTTGTAAAAATATTAGCTCAAACTCCAAAAAAATTATTTGTGTATTGGGATATTTCTGATAAAGATATTGATAAATATGTAAAAACTTTTGGAAATGATTTTTTAGAAAAAACTTATCCAGTATTATTACTTTATAATGAAGATATGAAATATGTTAAAGAAATTCAAATAAATGATTTTGCAAATAGTTGGTATATAGATATACAAGATCCAAAAACAAAATATACTATACAATTAGGTAGAAAATTTAAAGGTATACCTACAGTCGATTATAGAAAAGTAGAAGAAAATGATATTGTTTTAAAAACTGATTATTTGCCATTTGCTAATTCTAACATTTTAGAAGCACCAAATGATCATGTTTTATTAGAATATTTACCAAGATTTATTACTTTTAGAAATGTAAAAACAAATGAAGAATATGTTAAAGATTTAAGAAGCTTTAAAGATATTTTTGGCAAAAATTATAATGTTAGTGAATTTTATGAAGAACAATATAAAGATGAAATATCTGATGGAATATTTGATATGGCTAATCCATCTTCAAAACTTTCAAGTTCTACATTTAAATAATATTAAAATATAATTTATAATAAAAATTAAAATGCAAAGGAAAATATAAATGAAAAATATTAAAGGATATGTAAACTTTGTTTTACATGCACATCTTCCATACATACATCATCCTGAAAGCGAAGATTATCTTGAAGAAGAATGGCTTTTTGAAGCAATTTCAGAAACATATATACCATTACTTTTAAACTTTCAAAAATTGGAAGAAGAACATGTAGATTTTAGAATTACAATGACAATGACTCCACCTCTTTTAAATATGTTAGATAATAAATTATTACAAGAAAGGTATATAAAATATCTTGAAAAACATATTGAATTGTGTGAAAAAGAGGTAAAACGAACAGTATATGATTCAAGACTAAATAATTTATCACATTATTATTTAGATAGATATACAAATGATTTACATGTATTTAAAGATATATATAAATGTAATATAATTACAGGATTTAAACATTTTCAGGATGCAGGTTTCTTGGAAATTATTACATGTGGTGCAACACATGGATATTTTCCAATTTTATATGTTAATGAAAAAACAATTAGAGCACAAATTGCAGTAGGTGTTCAAACATATAAAAAATATTTTGGAAAACAGCCTAGAGGAATTTGGCTTCCTGAATGTGGTTATGTACCAGAAGCAGATAAATATTTAAAAGAATTTGGAATTGAGTATGCTATAGTTGAAACACATGGTGTTTTATATGCAGATCCAACTCCTATTTATGGTACTTATGCACCAATAGTATCACATGGTGGTTTAGTAGCTTTTGCTAGAGATTTAGAATCATCAAGACAAGTTTGGAGCTCTATTAATGGTTATCCAGGTGATTTTAATTATAGAGAATTTTATAGAGATATAGGTTATGATTGTGATTATGAATATATAAAGCCTTATATTGCTTCTAATGGAGCAAGAGTAAATACAGGAATAAAATATTATAGAATTACTGGAAAAGATTGTCCAAAAGATTATTATGATGTTCAGTGGGCTAAAGATTCTGCTGAAAAACAAGCAGGGCATTTTATGGATTGTAGAAATGCTCAAATAGAACATTTATCTAATTATATGCCAGTTCCACCAATTATTACTTGCCCATATGATGCAGAATTATATGGACATTGGTGGTATGAAGGACCATATTGGTTATATATATTATTTAAAAAGATTTATTATGATGAATGTAATTTTAAGTTAATTACTCCTAGTGAGTATATAGATATGTATCCTCGGAATGCAAGTATCTACGCCATGTAGATCTAGTTGGGGTGCAAATGGATATAGTGAAGTGTGGTTAAATCAAACAAATGATTATGCTCATCGTCATCTTCATAAGGCTGGTGATAGAATGTGTGAACTTGCTTGGCTCTATCCAAATGAAGGAGATACATTAAGAAGACAAGCATTAAATCAATGTGCAAGAGAATTATTACTTGCTCAAAGTAGTGATTGGTTATTTATAATAACTAATGGAACAATGGTTGAATATGCACATAAAGCAATAAAAGATCATATTGGAAGATTTACAAAATTATATTATCAAATAAAAAATGATAAAATTGATGCAAAATATTTATTAGATATATTTGATAAAGATGATATTTTCCCAGAAATAGATTATATGATTTATTATTAATAAAAGGAGAATTATATTATGAATGTTTATGATGATGTAAACAATTTAGCTAAATCAATTAAAGATTCAAAAGAATATAAAGAATATAAACAAGTAAAAGATGAAATAAATAAAATGCCAGATTTAAAACAAAAAATTGATGAATTTGAAAAAATTCGTTATGAAGAACAATTATTGGCAATGCAAGGTGAAAAACAAAGTGATGAAAAAATGAAGAAATTACAAGAACTTTATGAAATTCTAGTTAAAAATCCATCAGTTAAAGATTATTTTGATAAAGAAGTAAGATTTAATGTGCTTATTGCTGATGTTAATAAAATCATAGGTGAAGCAATTAAAGATGTATTATAGTATTTATGTGCAAGATTAAATTGAATAATATTCAATTTAATCTTGTTATTTTTATATAAAATAATAATTGCTATAAATTTAAGTTTGGTATATAATATAAGGCAAAGTAATTAATTTAGGAGAAAAGGAATGAATAAAAAATGGGAGTTCTATAATCAAGATCAACAAAAAATAAAAGATATAGTTAAGCAATTTAATATATCAGAATTGCTTGCTACAGTTTTGGTTAATAGAAATATTGTTAATGAAAAAGATATAGAATTATTTTTAAATCCAACAAGAAATGATTTTCATGATCCATACTTAATGCCTGATATGAAAAAAGCTGTTGATAGAATTATTGAAGCAATAAATAATAATGAAAAAACAATTATTTATGGAGATTATGATGTTGATGGAATAACAAGTATAACAGTTTTATCAAAATTTTTAAAAGAAATAGGATTAAATGTTGGTCATTATGTCCCAAATCGATTAAATGAAGGATATGGATTAAATAAAGATGCAATTAAAAAAATTGCTGACAATGGCTATAAACTTATAATAACAGTTGATTGTGGAATTTCAGGTACTGAAGAAATAAAATATGCGTATGAATTAGGAATGGAAGTTATTGTTACAGACCATCATGAACCATTAGAAGAATTACCAAAAGCCTTAGCTGTTATTGATTGTAAAAGAAAAGATAATAAATATCCATTTAATAGTTTAGCTGGAGTTGGTGTTGCTTTTAAATTAATACAGGCTATAGGAATAAAACTAAATATTAAAGAAAAAGAATATTTAAAATTTTTAGATATTGTTTGTATTGGAACAATATCAGATATAGTTCCTTTAATAGATGAAAATAGAGTTATTGCAAAATTGGGGTTAAAACTTATAGAGCAAACTCGTTTTCCTGGAATTAAATCATTATTAGATGTTTCTGGTTATAAAGAAATAAATTCAAATACTATTTCATTTGGTATTGCACCAAGAATAAATGCTTGTGGTAGAATGGGACATGAAACAGATGCAGTTGAATTATTTTTAACAGAGAATATAGTAGAGGCAAATAAAATAACAAATACATTAAATGAATATAATAAAACACGTCAAGAAATTGAGAAAAAAATTTTTGAAGAAGCACTACAAAAAATAAAGGAAGAAGAACTTGATAAAAATAATGCTATTGTTTTAGGTGGAGAAAATTGGCATCATGGTGTAATAGGAATAGTAGCATCAAAAATAACAGAATTATATTTTAAACCTACAATATTAGTATGTTTTGAAGGCAATGAAGGAAAAGGTTCAGGAAGAAGTGTTCCAGGTTTTGATTTACATGGTGCTCTTTGTAATTCTAGTGAATATTTAGAAAAATATGGTGGTCACGAAATGGCTGTTGGACTGAGTTTAAAAAAGGATAAATTTGAAGATTTTAAGAAAGCTTTTGAAAATTTGGCAAAAGAAGCTCATACAGAAGAAATAATTCCTGTAATAAAAATTGATAAAGAAATAAATTTAAAAGATATAAAAATAGAAAGTGTAAAACAATTAAAATTATTAGAGCCTTTTGGTGAAGCTAATAAAACACCAATATTTATTTATAAAAATTTACGAATTGATTCAATAAGGGCTTTATCAGAAGGAAAACATTTGAAATTAACATTAAAAGATGAAAATACAATAATAAATGCTATTGGATTTAATATGGGTCAATATGCAGAAGAGTATTTAATAGGTGATAAAATAGATGTAATTGGAGTGCTTGAAATCAATATGTTTAATGGAATTGAAAATGTACAAATTAATATGAAAGATTTAAGAAAATCTTATTAAAATAAAAGGGGATTTTAAATGTCAGAAATAAAAGAAATAACAATAGAAGATGTTTTGAAAAAACAAAAAGAAAATTATCCAAATTGCAATTTAAAATTAATTAGAAAAGCATATGAATATGCTAAAAAAAATCATGGAGAGCAAACACGAAAATCTGGTGAACCTTATATAATTCATCCATTAAATGTGGCATATATACTTGCAAATTTAGAAATGGATGATGAAACTTTATGTGCTGCATTACTTCATGATATTGTAGAAGATACTCAAGTAACACATGAAGATTTAGTTAAAGATTTTGGAGAAACTATAGCAGAAATGGTAGCTGGAGTTACAAAACTTGGAACTTTAAGATATACAACTATAGAGGAGCAACAAGTAGAGAATTATAGAAAAATGTTTCTTGCAATGGGTAAAGATATAAGAGTAATATTAATAAAACTAGCAGACAGATTACATAATATGAGAACATTAAAATATTTACCTAGAGATAGACAGATAGCAAATGCAAAAGAAACTCAAGATTTATATGCTCCACTTGCTAATAGATTAGGAATTTATTCTTTAAAATGGGAATTAGAAGATTTAAGTTTTAAGTATTTAAATCCAGAAGAATAACATGAAATTGTTGTAGGATTAGATAGAAAAAGAGAAGAAAGATTAAAATTTTTAGAGAAAATTCAAGAAGATTTAACAGCAGAAATTAAATCACAAGGAATTAAAGCAGAAGTTACAGGTAGAGCAAAGCATCTATATAGTATTTATAGGAAAATGCAAAGAGATAATAAAACATTAGATCAAATATATGATTTATTTGCTTTAAGAATTTTAGTAGATAATGTTAAAGATTGCTATTCTGTATTGGGTATTGTACATGAAATGTATACACCAATGCCTGGTAGATTTAAAGATTATATAGCTGTTCCTAAAAAGAATATGTATCAATCAATACATACTACTCTTTTAGGTCCAAAGGGAACGCCATTCGAAGTTCAAATACGTACTTGGAAAATGCATAGAACTGCTGAATTTGGTATTGCTGCACATTGGGCTTATAAAGAAGCAAGTAATAAAGGAAGTAAAGAAGCAGTTATTGTTACAGATGATAAATTAGCATGGCTTCGTGAAACATTAGAATGGCAAAAAAATACAGAAAATCCTAATGAATTTTTAAATACTTTAAAGAAAGAATTATTTGAAGATGAAGTATATATATTTACTCCAAAAGGAATGATAAAAGTTTTACCAAAAGGTGCTACTCCTATAGATTTTGCTTATAGTGTTCATGAACAAATAGGACATAAAATGGTGGGCTGTAAAATAAATAGTAAAATGATGCCAATTATAACACCTTTAAGAAATGGTGATATAGTTGAAATTCTTACTTCTGAACAATCTAAAGGACCAAGTCGTGACTGGCTTAAATTTGTAAAAAGTTCATCTGCAAAAACTAGAATTAATCAATATTTTAAAAGAGCACAACGTGCAGAAAATATTGAAAAAGGAAAAGATCTTATTGAAAAAGAAGTTAAAAAAATAGGAATTAAGTATTCTGATTTAGTAAAACCTGAATGGTTAGCTCTTGCTATGGAAAGATATAAATTTCAAACAGTTGATGATTTATATGCAAGTATAGGATTTGGTGGAATATCTGTAAATAAATTAATGGCAAGGCTACTAGATGAATATAGAAAAGAACATGAAGAAGAGGATTTTGAATCAAAAATTGAAGAATTATCACAAGCTAAACCTACTAGAAATAAACCATCAAAAACAGGTGTTGTAGTAAAAGGAATTGATAATTGTTTAGTAAAATTGTCTAAATGTTGTAATCCTTTACCTGGAGATGATATTGTAGGATATATAACAAAAGGAAGAGGAGTTTCTGTTCATCGTACAGATTGTGCAAACGTTAAAGATTTATTTAATGAAGAAAATAGAATGATAGATGTATATTGGTTTGATGATGTAAATGGGTCTTATAAAGTTGAGATTGAAATTTTAGCAAATGATAGAAGTGGACTATTAAAAGATATTATTAAACAAATAGAGAATTTTAAAGTAAAGTTAACTGGTGTAAACACAAGAACAACAAAAGAAAATATAGCAATTATTGATGTATCTATAGAAGTAGAAAATACACAAATTTTGAATAAAATTTTATCTGCTTTTAGAAATGTTGAAAGCGTATATGATGTTAATAGAAAAAGAGGATAAATAGGAGGTACTAATGAAATTAAAAAGACTACAAGTTAAAACAAAACAAGATGATTTAATTACAAATTCATATATAATTTGTGATGAAGAATCAAAAGAAGCAATGGTTATTGATCCAGGAGGAGAGCCAGAAAAAATAGCAGAAATAATAGATATATTTGATGCTAATTTAAAATATATATTTTTAACACATTGCCATGCAGATCATATAGGTGGAGTAAGTGAATTAAAAAAATTAAAAGGTGGTAAAGTTTTAATTAGTAGACCTGATAGTGAAGGATTATATAATAGAGAAATAAATTTATCAGAATATATAGATTTTGATATTCCAGAACTAGAAGTAGATTCTAGAGTTGATGATGGAGATTTAATACATATAGGCAATATAGAATTTTCTGTTATTGCAACACCTGGTCATACAAAAGGAAGTTTATGTTTATATTCAGAAAAATATGGTTTGGTATTTACAGGAGATACTCTTTTTTCTGGTACATGGGGCAGAACTGATCTTCCTACAGGAAGTTTTGTAGAAATAATTACTTCAATAACAGATAAACTTATGACTTTACCAGATGATACAATAGTATATCCAGGTCATGGAAAGATTACAATGATACAAGATGAAAGAAATATATATTTAGAATTAAGGGAAAAAGATTTTTAAAATAATTAAAGAAAGGAATGGAAAAAATGATACAAAAACCTAAAGGAACGAAAGATTTATTACCAGAAGAAAGTTATAAATGGCAAGATGCAGAAGAAAAAGTAAAAAATGTATTAGAAAATTATAATTTTAAAGAAATTAGAGTTCCAGTTTTTGAATATACAGAACTTTTTCAAAGAGGAGTAGGAGAAACAACAGATGTTGTACAAAAAGAAATGTATACATTTGATGATAAAGGTGGAAGAAGTATAACTCTTCGTCCAGAAGGAACAGCTGGTGTTGTACGTGCATATTTAGAAAATGGAATGGCAAGTTTACCAAGTCCTGTAAAACTTTGGTATAATATGGCAATGTATAGATATGAAAATGTGCAAAAAGGTAGATTACGAGAATTTCACCAAATTGGAGCAGAATTAATTGGTTCAGGAAGTTATTTAGCAGATGTTGAAGTTATTTTAATGGCAAATAATATTTTTAATTCATTAAATATTCCTAATATATCACTAAATATAAATAGTATTGGCTGTCCAAAATGTAGAAGTAATTATCAAAAAATATTAAAAGAATTTATTGGAAAAAACTTAGATGATTATTGTGATACATGTAAGTCAAGATTTGAAAAAAATCCTTTAAGAATACTAGATTGTAAAGAAAAAAAATGTAAAGAATTTAATGTTGGTGCTCCAAAGATGATTGACTATTTATGTGATGACTGTAAAGAACATTTTGAGAATGTAAAAATGATGTTAAATGAAGCTAATATAAAATTCCAAATTGATAGTAATATTGTTAGAGGATTAGATTATTATACAAAAACAGTATTTGAATTTGTTGATGAAAAAACAGGTTTAACTGTTTTAGGTGGTGGAAGATATGATGGATTAGTAGAGGAATTTGGTGGACAGCATACACCAGCAGTTGGTTTTGCAACTGGAGTTGAAAGACTTATGGAAATGTATGAAGAATATAATAAAAACATTAACAAAAAAATTCCAGATTTATACATTCTTTCTCAAGGATTAGAAGAAAATAAAAAGGCAATTAAAATATCTGAAGAATTGAGAAAAAGAAATTACATAGTAGAAAAAGATATTTTTGAAAGAAGTTTTAAATCACAAATGAAATATGCTGATAAAATTAATGCAAAAAATCTAATAGTAATTGGTGAAGATGAGCTAAAAAATGGAAAAGCAAAAATAAAAAATATGTCTACTGGAGAAGAAAAAGATATAGTATTGGAGGTTGCCGATATATTAAAAAATTTATAAACTAAAAAGAAGTAGGAAAATGTTAAAAGCATATTTCCTACTTTTTTATTATTATAAGATTTTATTTACAAAAATTATACATAAGAATTTAATAGCTAAATATAATTAAAATATTAGAGAGGGAATTTATAATGATTAATTTAGCTGTTATTAATTTGAAAGATATAATAAAGTTTTTCTTTAATATGTTTACTTTAATTATAGTGTTAATTGTAGTTTTTATTATATTAAACGCAATAAAAAAAGGTAATTATGTAAAAATAGAAGATTTAAAATGTAATGTATTATCAGTGCATCCAGAAATAATGGAGAAAACAATTTTATTTTCAAAATATTTTAATAATGATTTATCAGAAAAGAAAAGTGGCATAAAGAAAATATTAGTTTCTGAACTTGCTATATTCAATACAGAAGAAGAATTAATGGAAAAAGAAAATCAAGAAGAAGTTATTGAATTCGATAATAATGTAGAAAATACAGATGAAATTCAAGAAAATAATATTAATATTACAAATATTGAAGATATAAATGGTTTATTACCAACAAAAGTAATTGAAACTAATAATAAAATAGATAAATATACAAATGTTTATCATAGTGTAAAAATAAAAAATGAATCAAAGTATGATTTAACAGAAGAAATGCTTATTCCAAATGTAGATTTTTCTAATAAAAAAGATATAATAATTTATCATACACATACATGTGAAAGCTATACACCAACAGAAGAAAATAATTACGAAGCAAGTGGAAATTTTAGAACTACGAATTTGAATTATAGTGTTGCAAGAGTAGGAACAGAGCTTACGAATTATTTAAAATTCTTAGGCTTTAATGTAAATCATGATTCTACATATCATGATTATCCTGCATACACTGGTTCTTATACAAGATCTTTACAAACAATAAATAATATATTGGCAAATAATAATAGTGCACAATTTATTATTGATTTACATAGAGATGCACTTGGAAGCAATAGTAGTTATGCACCAAGTGTACAAATAGGAGATGAAGTTGCGGCACAAATTATGTTTGTTATGGGAACTGATGGAGGTGGATTAGAACATCCGAATTGGTTGAATAATTTTAAATTAGCAATAAAAATACAAGAAAAAGCAAATGAAATGTATCCAGGTTTATTTAAACCTATAATTTTAAGAGATTCCAGATATAATCAACATGTATCAACAGGAGCATGTATAATAGAAGTTGGTGCTACTGGAAATACTCTTGAACAATGTAATACAAGTATGAAATATTTATCAAAAGTTATAACAGAAGTTATGAAATAAAGTAAGCATTAGAGCTTACTTTATTTCAATTACTTTATGTGTGTAATCCAAATTTGCAATTGGATCTTTTTTGTATCCTAAAGTATAAACATTAGTTGCAAATATATCTTTTGAAAGAATTTTTCTTAATGTAGAATCATTAGAATTTTCCATAAATTTTTTAACAGATACAATTATATGTAATTTAGGATTTGCTGATGCAATGGCTGAAATTATTCTTTTTCCATGTTTATTAAAACCTAAAACTCTAATATATGGTGTTGCTTTTTTAGAAAGATTTATATCTTTTTTTGAAATATTTAATAAAGCATATAATAAAATTCTTTGAATACGAGTTTGAGTATATCTTTTTGATTTTATTTTTGAAATTAAATCATTTAAATTATTACAAGTATTAGCAGCTAATTTAATTTTATTTTCTAGTCCTTCTGAAACATCAGGAAGAGATTCAATTTCTGAAAGAGACATTTTTCTTAATACATATATAATTTCTTTTTCAAATACAGATAAATCTTTTATAATTTTACCTTCATTAATACACTCATCTAATAATTCATAAGTTTCATAAGGAACTACATAGTGAACATTTTTGTTGTTTTGTATCATTGTTCTAATTGCAGTAGCACTGGCAATTCCGTTTTTTTCTGTTTTACTATTATAGTCACTATAATCTCTTTTTATTGTAATTGGTTTTATATTACTATGATGTTTTCTTAATGATTTTAAATATTCAACTCCTAGAATATTATTAGGATTAGAAATTATATCAGAATATTTTTTTGAAGTTCCAAAAAATTGTGTTAATGCAATTTCTCTAGCTTTAGGATATGATAAACCAGATTTTAATTGAGTAGTTATCATAGAAGATAATTCTTTAGGTTCTTTATATAAAATGTTAGCTACATCATTTAAAGCTGTTATATCTCCAATTTCACTTCCAAAAGAAACATAATCCACAACACCTAGGCTATTTAATATTTTAATTGCACCATCAGCAAAATTTTCAGCACTAGAAATAGCATAAAGAGTAGGTAATTCAATAACAAGATCAATTCCAGATTTTATAGCCATTTCAGCTTTAGTCCATTTGTCAACAATTGAAGTATCACCACGTTGAACAAAATTTCCACTCATTACAGCTACAGTAAAATCAGTTTGTGTTAGTTTTTTAGAGGTTTCTAAATGAAGTACATGTCCATTATGAAAAGGATTATATTCAGAAACAATTCCTAAAATTCCGTTCAAAATAAATCACCACCTATATTGTAATATTTTAAATTTACTGGTATAATATCATATATTTATAAAAAAAACAATTTTTATAAAAATTAATATTTATATGAGGAATTATATGAAAAAAGTTACAATTTATACAGATGGAGCATGCTCAGGAAATCCAGGTCCTGGAGGTTGGGGAGCAATTTTAATGTATGGAGATAATAAAAAAGAAATTTTTGGAGCAAAAAAGGATACTACTAATAATATAATGGAAATTACAGCAGTATTAGAAGCTTTAAAAATGCTAAAAGAGGAATGTGAAGTAAAAATATTTAGTGATAGTGCTTATGTTGTAAATGCTTTTAATCAGGAATGGATATATAATTGGCAAAAAAATAACTGGAAAACAGCAAATAAAGAACCAGTTAAAAATAGAGAACTTTGGGAAGAATTATATTCTTTAACTAAAAAACATAAAGTTGAATTTATAAAAGTAAAAGGACATAGTGATAATGAGTATAATAATAGATGTGATTTATTAGCAACTAGTGCTATAAAAAATTTATAGAGTTTATGAAAGGAAATATGAATGAAAGTATCAGACTTTAATTATAAATTGCCAGAAAACTTAATTGCTCAACATCCTTATGATAAAAGAGATGAAGCAAGATTAATGGTACTAAATAGAAAAGAAAAAACAATTGAACATAAAATTTTTAGAGATATTATTAATTATCTAAAACCAGGTGATTGTTTAGTAATAAACAATACAAAAGTTATACCAGCAAGGCTATACGGAAAAAAAGAAACAGGAGCAAATGTTGAATTTTTACTTTTGAAAAATATTGAAGGTGATATATGGGAGTGTATTGTAAGACCTGGAAATAAATTAAAGCCAGGTACAAAGGTAATTTTTGGAGAAGGAATTTTAAAAGCAGAAATCTTAGAAGTTTTAGATGATGGAAATAGAAAAATAAAATTTGAATATAATGGAATTTTTAATGAAATTTTAGATCAAATTGGTTTGATGCCTTTACCACCTTATATTACTGAGGCAACTAAAGAAGATAATAAAAAATATCAAACAGTATATGCAAAATATGATGGATCTGCAGCTGCACCTACAGCAGGATTACATTTTACGGAAGATTTATTACAAAAAATTAGAAATAAAGGTGTAGAAATTGCTAGTGTAACATTACATGTAGGAATAGGAACATTTAGACCAGTAAAGGTTGAAGATGTTGAAAATCATCAAATGCATTCAGAACATTATTATATAAAAAAAGAAGAAGCAGATAAAATAAATAAGGCTAAAGCTAATGGAAATAGAATTATTGCAGTAGGAACTACTTCTTGTAGAGTATTAGAGTCTGCATCTGATGAAAATGGTATGGTAAAAGAAATAGAAGATGATACAAATATATTTATTTATCCAGGTTATAAATTTAAATGTATTGATAGTTTGATTACAAATTTCCATTTACCAGAATCAACTTTAATAATGTTGGTTTCTAGTTTAGCTACAAAAGATTTTATTATGGAGGCTTATAATGAAGCTATAAAGAAAAATTATAAATTTTTTAGTTTTGGAGATGCAATGTTTATTATATAAAAGGAGAATGAAATGAAACAAGCAATTACTTATGAATTATTACATATTTGTAAACAATCTGGGGCAAGAAGAGGAGTAATACATACTCCACATGGTGATATACAAACCCCAATATTTATGCCAGTTGGAACCCAAGCTACAGTAAAATCAATGACACCAGATGAACTAAAAGAAATGGTACAAGCACAAATTATTTTAGCAAATACATATCATTTATTTTTAAGACCAGGACATGAATTAGTAAAAGAAGCTGGAGGACTTCATAAATTTATGAATTGGGATAGACCAATTTTAACTGATAGTGGGGGATTTCAGGTTTTTAGTTTGGCTGATTTAAGAAAAATTAGTGAAGATGGAGTTGAATTCAAGTCACATTTAGATGGAAGTAGACAATTTATTAGTCCAGAAAAAGATATGGAAATACAAGAAGCTTTAGGTGCAGATATAATAATGGCTTTTGATGAATGTTGTCCATATCCTTCAACATATGAATATACAAAAAATTCTATGGAAAGAACTACAAGATGGGCTAAAAGATGCAAAGATGCACATAAAACAATAGATAAGCAAGCATTATTTGGTATTATTAAAGGCGGATTTTATAAAGATTTAAGAGATAAAAGTTTAGAAGATTTAGTAAAATTAGATTTACCAGGTTATGCAATAGGAGGAATTGCAATAGGAGAGCCAAAAGAGAAATATTTAGATATATTGTATCATACAGCTCCTAAAATGCCAGAAAATAAACCAAGATATATGATGGGAGTAGGTAGTCCAGATTATTTAATAGAAGCAGCTATAGCTGGAATTGATATGTGTGATTGTGTATTACCTACAAGAATTGCAAGACATGGAACAGCAATGACAAGTCATGGAAAATTAGTAGTTAGAAATGCTAGTTTTGAAAAGGATTTTTCTCCTTTAGATCAAGAATGTGATTGTTATACATGCAAAAACTATACAAGGGCGTATATAAGACATTTAATAAACACAAAAGAAATTTTAGGAATAAGATTACTTTCAATTCATAATTTAAGGTTCTTGACTAAATTAATGGAAAGAGTTAGAATAGAAATTGAAAAAGATTCTTTATTAGATTTTAGAGATGAATTTTACAAAAATTATGGTTATACAAAAGAAAGTAATTAAGGGGAGGAAAAAAACTTATGAATTTGGAGGATAGTAATAGCTTTAGAGAAAAAATACAAAGAACTGATAGAAATAAAAAGGGTATTATTCTTTCAATTATTTTATGTGCTATTTTAATTGCATTACTTCTTATGATGATTATAGTAATTAAATATGAAGATTCAAAAACCCTAAAAATGTATTTGGATGGTACTTTAGTAAGTATCCCAAGTAACTTTTACAAGGATATTGATGGAAAAAGATATATTAACATAAAAGATTTATCAAGTATGTTAGGTTATAGATATACTAGAGGAGAATATGGAAAATATAATGAAAATTATGATAGTTGTTATGTTCAAAACGATTTTGAGATTTTAGCAGTAACAGCAGGTGAAAATACATATTCAAAATATTTACAAATGGATGGAGAATTAAAATTAGCAGATGTAGAAGTAAAAGCTAAAAATAAAAATGGATATAGTGAAAATTTTGAAATTGAAGATAAAATTCAATTTATAGATGATACTATATATATTCCTTTAGAAAATATTTCAGATATGTTTAATATAAAAGTAGATTGGCAAGAATTTAGAATTAAATTTTACTCTTTAAATTATTTAGTTAATAATGCTAAAAATAAGGTTACAAAATATGGAATTGCACAAATGAGTGGTTTGTATGAAAATTTTAGAGCTTTAGTAGATGGATATGCTATAGTTGGAAATGGAGATAAAGAATCAACTAGCACACAATATGGTGTAATTTCTATTAATGATGGAAAAGAGATTATAAGTGTAAAATATAAAGATATAGTATATATTCAAAATTCTAAGGAATTTTATATAACTGTAGATAATGATACAGTTGGAATTTTAAATTCAGAGGGAGGAACTGTAATTGCTCCTACTGAGTTTGAAGAAATTTCTTTAATTGATAATGAAAACAATTTATATTTAGTTAGAAAAAATGATCAATATGGTATTTTAGATAAATATGGAAAAACTTTAATTTATGCTGAAAATGATGAAATTGGTTTAGACACAAAAGATTTTCCTTTAGATAATTCCGAAAAAAATTATGTTTTTTTCGGAAAATGTATACCAGCATTAAAAGGTTTTTATTATGGACTTTATAATACTTCAGGCAAATTAGCTTTACAATTTAATTATGACGGACTTGGTTGTAAACTTACCACTACTAAAAATGGAAGAGAACAAAGTGTTTTATTAATACCATCTTCTGTTGGAATTAATGGAATTGTTGTTAGTTTAAATTCATTATATGGTATTTATGATGTAAATAGAGAAAAATTAATTTTTCCATGTAATGCAGAAAAAATTTATGCAATTACAGAGTCAGGAAAAACTAAATATTATGCAACATATCAAGGAGAAGAAATTGATCTTGAAGAATGGATAGAACAGAATAATTATAAAAATGTAGATGAAAATGGAAATGTTTTAAAAGAAGATAATTCTGATGAAAACGAAAGTATAAATGAAAATACAACTACGGAAGAAAATATAGTTAATGAAAATACAACTACTCAAAATGAAATTGTAAATGAATAAAATATTAATAATTAATTGTAATAAAAAAATACTTCTATAAATATAATTTTATAGAAGTATTTTTATTTAGGAGGATTATATGAAAGTTTTCTTTAAAGAATATATTATTTCAATTTTGTTAACAATATTATTAATTTTTATTTTATCACTTTTAATTAGTACCACTGATGTTTCTGAAAATATAATAAAACCAGTTGTAATAGCTATAACTTCAATATCAATTATGATTGGTAGTTTCAGAGTATCAAGAGTAAAAAAAGAAAAGGGTATAATAAATGGAAGTATTTTGGGACTTATATATATATTAACATTATACATATTATCAAGTTGTTTAAATTTTAATTTTACAATAACAATTACTTCTTTAATAATGATGTTATTCGGAATAGTAGGAGGAGCTATAGGTGGGATAATAGGAGTTAATTTTAAAAATATATAAAAAATGGTTGATATTTTTATTAATTTAATATACAATTTACAAGAATGATAATAGGAAATATTTATACGAAGGAGGAAATATGGTAACCTATGATGAAGTAGTCAGTAATCCAGAGGTTGAAGAGTTAATAAGAAATGCTCAAAAACAAATAGATGTTTTAGGTTATACAGAACATTCTATTAGGCATGTTACAGTTGTAGCTCAAAGAGCCGCATATATTCTTGAAACATTAGGATATAATTCACATAGAATAGAACTTGCCAAAATTGCAGGATATATGCATGATATTGGAAATTCTGTTAATAGAGTAGATCATGCACATACAGGAGCAATTTTAGCTTATAATATTTTAAAAGATATGGGAATGCCAGTATCTGATAGAACAGAAATAATGATGGCTATAGGAAATCATGATGAATTAACTGGTACAGCTGTTAGCGATATTTCTGCAGCAATTATTTTAGCTGATAAATCTGATGCACATAGAAGCAGAGTATCTAAAAAAGATAGAAATTTATTTGACAAACATGATGAAGTGAACTATGCTGTTACAAATTCAGAATTACGAGTTGATACTGAAGAAAGAAAAGTAATATTAGATTTAACTATAGATACAAAAATATGTCCTGTTATAGATTATTTTGAGATTTTTATGGAAAGAACAAAAATGAGTAAAAGAGCAGCTAAATATTTAGGATTATGGTTTGAACTAATTATTAATGATACAAACTTATTATAGTAGGAGGTAATTATTTTGGAAAAATGTTTAAAATCAATTAAAGTAATATGTGTAATATTAATTGTAATTTTAAGTTCTGTAGTAGCTTTTGGAGGATTGTACTTTAAAGACAAAGGAATTTGGAATAATGTTCTTAAAGATTTTAAGTTGGGAATGGAGTTAAAAGGTCATAGAGAATTACATTATGTATTAGATGACTCAGAAGAAGAAAAAGAAGTGTATGTTGATTCAGATGGAAATTACAAAGGTGAAGTAATTAAGGAAGATGAAAATGAAGCTTCAACTTCTGAAACTACAGATGAAGCTGAAACTTCAAATCCAGAAACCACAGATCAAGTTGAAACTTCAAATCCAGAAACTACAGATCAAACTGAAACTAATAAAAATGAAGAAAATGGTGAATATAAAACAGAAACTAGAACAATAAAAGCTAATGAAGATGCTAATATAAATATTAGTAATTTTGAAAAATGTAAAAAAAGTATACAAAAGAGATTAGAATCTATTAATTTATATGAGTATAATATTAGGCAGGATACTGTAACGGGAGAAATAGTTATTGAATTACCAGATGATGAAAATTTGGAAATAGCTGAAAGTTTAATAGCTACTATTGGAAAATTTGAAATTATAGATTCACAAACAGGTGTTATTTTATTAGATAATTCTTATTTAACTAAAGCAACAATTTTAACTTCTACAGAGAATAATCAATATCAAAGTTATATGCAATTAGAATTTACTGATGAAGGAAAAGAAATAATTAAAAAAATTAGTAAAGAATATGTGGAAACTACATTAGATGATGGAACTACAGATACTAAAACTATTTCTATAGAAATAGATGGACAAGCTATTTCTAGAACTTATTTTTCTGAAGAATTAACACAAGGTATATTACAAATACCAATAGGACAAGCTACAACAGATCCAGAAGAATATACAAAAAATGCAGAAGAAGTTTCTAGAATTGCATATTTATTAAATAATGAAAAATTACCTTTAACATATAAATTAAGTTCAGATAACTTTATAAAATCACCTCTAATAGAACAATATATGCTAATTGTGTTAATAGTTTCTTTAGTTGTAGTATGTATAGCTATTATATATTTAATTATTAAATATAAATTAAAAGGTCTTTATGCATCAATTATAAATATAGGATATATTGCTTTACTTACATTAATAATCAGATATACAAATGTTCTTGTTACATTAAATTCTTTAATTGCATTTGTATTTGCTATTGCTATTAATTATATTTTTACTATTAAAGTATTAAAAAATTTGAAAAATAATAATTCTAAAAGAACAGCTTTATTGAATGCAATGAAAGAATTATATCTTTCAATTATTCCAGTATGTATCATAGCAATAGTATTTACATTAATGCCAGCTACTGTTATAAGTAGTATTGGAATGACTTTGTTTTGGGGATTAATATTACAAGCTGTTTTAAGTTTAATAGTGCTTATTTAATCTAAAAATAGAGAATATAGATAGGAGAATTAGTAATGAAATTAAGTGGAAATAAAAAAATAGTATTATTAGGTGTTATTCTTTTAATTATAGCTGGAATTGTTGTTGTAGCATTAAAAGGTATAAATGTTTCTTTAGTTTTCCAACAACATGAATCTATTAGCTTATTAATAGGAAAACAAATAAATATTAATGAAATACAAGAAATTTGTAATGAAGTTTTTAAAAATAAAAAAGTTGTATTAAAAAAGGTTGAATTATTTGATGATTCTGTAAGTATTATAGCACAATCAATAACAGATGAAGAAAAATCAAACTTAATACAAAAGGTAAATGAAAAATATAGTACTGAATTTAAAGTGGAAGATATAACAATAGAAAAAGTTTCTAATGTAAGAGTTAGAGATATGGTAAGACCATATATTTTACCTATTATAATTTCAACTGTTTTAATAATAATTTATATGGTAATAATCTTTAAAAATCAAAAGTTTGTAAAAATAATAGGAAAAATTTTTGGAATTATATTATTAACAGAATTGGCTTTAGCAAGTATCATAGCTATATCAAGAATTCCTTTATTACCAATAATGGTTAATTTAATGTTTGTAATAGCAATTATTGAATTAATATTTTTAATTAATAAAGAAACAATGATTATAAATTCAGAAAAAAAGTAGAAAACACTTGATTTTTATTATAATATGTAGTAAAATACTTATGCTTAAATACCATATACTTAGTTAAAAGGAAAAAACCTACTTTATACTCAGTTTATGGCAAATATAAAAAATAGGAGGAAAATAATATGACTAAGGAAAGAAAACAAGAAATTATTAGTACTTATAAAAGAGAAGAAAACGATACTGGTTCTCCAGAAGTTCAAATAGCTCTTTTAACAGAAAGAATTACAGAATTAACAGAACATTTAAAAGTACATCAAAAAGATAATCACTCAAGAAGAGGATTATTAAAAATGATAGGAAAAAGAAGAAACCTATTGAATTACTTATCTAAAAAAGATATTAATAGATATAGAGAAATAGTTAAAAAATTAAAATTAAGAAAATAATTATAAAGAGATACCAAATTTGTTTGGTATCTTTTTATAAATTTACATAAAAAATTATGTTGCAATTTTTTTTCAATTATAGTAAAATATACATGGTTGTTTATTTGAAAGAGTAGCTTGCACAATGTATTATTTAAAGATTTTTACAAATAATATATTGTAGAGGTTACATTTCAAATAAATAAAATAAATTTTAGGAGGAAATGTAAAAATGTTTAAAACTTACAGTATGGAATTAGCTGGAAGAACACTTACAATTGAAACAGGAAAAATGGCTGGACTTGCTAATGGAAGTGTTCTAGTAAAATATGGAGAAACAACAGTATTAGTTAATGTTACTGCTTCAAAAGAACCAAAAGAAGGAATTGATTTTTTCCCATTATCAGTTGATTATGAGGAGAGATTATATGCTGTTGGAAAAATACCAGGAAGTTTTACAAAAAGAGAGGGAAAACCTACAGATAAAGCAATATTAACGGCAAGAGCTATAGATAGGCCAATAAGACCATTATTTCCAAAAGATTTTAGAAATGATGTAGTTGTTAGTTGTTTAGTATTGTCAGTAGAACAAGATTGTTCACCTGAAGTTTGTAGTATGATAGGAACTTCTGCAGCATTATCAATATCAGATATTCCTTTTGGAGGACCTACAGCAGCAGTTGCAGTAGGATATGTCAATAATGAAATAGTAATTAACCCAACAGAAGAACAAAGAAAAAATAGTAAGCTAACATTAACAGTTGCAGGAACATTAGAAAAAATTACAATGATTGAAGCTGGTGCAGATGAAATACCAGATAATACTATGTTAGAAGCTATTAAAAAAGCACATGTTGAAATAAAAAAAGTTTGTGAATTTATCCAAAAAATAAAAGATGAAATTGGTAAACCAAAATTTGAATATAAATCATTTACTGTAAATGATGAAATTTATAATATTATTGCAGAAGAATTTTCAACAAGAATGAAGGATGATGTTCAAACTGCTGATAAACCAGAAAGAGATGCAAAAATAGACAAGCTTACAGAAGATGTTAAAATTTGGTATGCTGAAAAATATGGAGAAGAAAAACTTGAAGAAGATACTACAGCAATTTCAGATGCTTTATATAAATTAGAAAAGAAAACTGTTAGAAAATTAATATTAGAAGAAGGAAAAAGAGTTGATGGTAGAGGAATTTATGATATAAGACCTTTATCATGTGAAGTAGGATTAATACCAAGAGTACATGGTAGTGCTTTATTTAATAGAGGTAGAACACAAGTATTATCAATAGTAACACTTGGAATGAAAAGTGAAGAACAGATTTTAGACGGATTAGATACAGAAGAATCAAAAAGATATATGCATCAATATAATTTTCCAGGTTATAGTGTAGGAGAAGCTAAATCATCAAGAGGACCTGGAAGAAGAGAAATTGGACATGGAGCCTTAGCTGAAAAAGCTTTAGTACCAGTATTACCATCAGTAGAAGAATTTCCATATGCAATAAGAGTTGTATCTGAAATATTGAGTTCAAATGGTTCAACTTCACAAGGAAGTATATGTGCATCTACTCTTGCGTTAATGGATGCAGGTGTACCAATTAAAAAACCAGTTGCAGGAATATCTACAGGTTTAATTACTGATGAAAATGATCCTTCAAAATATGTTGTTATAACAGATATTCAAGGAATAGAAGATTTCTTTGGCGATATGGATTTTAAAGTTGGAGGAACTAAAGATGGAATAACAGCTATTCAAGTAGATATAAAAGTAGATGGATTAAGCTATGAGATTATAGCAGAAGCATTTGAAAGAACTGCTAAAGCAAGAAAATATATATTAGATGAAATAATGGCTCCACAAATATCATCTCCAAGACAAGAGATTTCTAAATATGCACCAAAAATTATAAATATGAAAATTAATCCAGAAAAGATAAAAGATGTTATTGGTTCTGGTGGAAAAACTATTAATAAAATTATTGATGAAACAGGTGTTAAAATAGATATAGAAGATGATGGCACAGTATTTATTTATTCAGATGATATAGATTCAGCAAGAAAAGCAGAATCTATAATTGAAGAATTAACCAGAGAAATAGAAGTTGGAGGAATTTATACAGGTAAAGTTATAAGAATTACTTCATTTGGAGCCTTTATAGATTTAGGATCTGGAAAAGAAGGTTTACTTCATATTTCAAAAATTTCTAAAGAAAGAATTAAAAAAGTAGAAGATGTATTAAAATTAAATGATGAAGTAACTGTAAAAGTTTATGAAATTGATGAACAAGGAAGAATAAATTTAACTAGAAAAGATTTATATTCAGATGATGAAGAGTAAAATATTAAAAATGTTAAATTATGGAAATG
This sequence comes from uncultured Clostridia bacterium, assembly GCA_947596225.1. Classification (GTDB taxonomy): domain Bacteria; phylum Bacillota; class Clostridia; order TANB77; family CAG-508; genus Scatovivens. The sequence goes on from CANQEX010000014.1 coordinate 27,282, forward strand.
TATTCTATATTTTTATAGAATACATTTTTTATAATTTATATAATATAATGGATTAATAATATATAAATTTTTAAATATAATATAATTATGAAATTTATTTTTTTCAAAATCCAAAAAATAAAATTTTAACATTTTGTTAAGAATTTATTAAAATTATATTAAAAACTTGAAAAATTTTCCAGTAAGTGCTATAATTAACAATGGATAAGAAAAAATACCAAAAAACATAGGAAAAGAGGTTAAATATGAAGTATTTATATCTTTTACAACAAGCTTTGATATGGATAATAACTATTTATTGGGCATATCAAATTGTAGTTAGTTTTTGTTCTTTAATTAAATTAAAGGATAAAAAATTATTAATTAATAAAGATCATAAATTTATGGCAGTTGTGCCAGCTCATAATGAAGAAGCCGTAATAAAAAATCTAATAGAAAGTTTAAATAAACAAGATTATCCAAAAGATTTATACGATATATATGTAATAGCAGATAATTGTACAGATAGAACGGCAGAAATTGCTAAGGAATCTGGAGCAAAAGTTCTAAAAAGATTTGATGATTTAAATAGAACAAAAGGTCATGCGCTAAATTGGTTTATAAAACAAAAAATAGAAGAAAATGCAGACTATGATGCTATGTGTGTGTTTGATGCAGATAATATTGTAGATAAAAACTTTTTGAAGAATATGAATAAAAAATTATGCCAAGGAGAAGAAATAGTACAAGGATATAGAGATATAAAAAATCCTACAGATTCTTGGATTTCTTCAGGGTATGCTATATTTTATTGGATGATGCATAGATTTTATCATTTAGCAAGATATAATTTAGGTTTATCTCCTTTATTAAACGGTACAGGTTTTATGGTAAAATTTGATTTGTTGAAACCAGATGGATGGAATACTGTTACTTTAACAGAAGATATAGAATATTCTTTAATTAATATTGCGAAAGGAAGAAAATTAGGTTGGGCTGTTGATGCTATCGTATATGATGAACAACCTACTACTTTTAAAGCAAGCTGGTCACAACGTTCAAGATGGACAGTTGGTCATCTTCAATGTATGAAAGAGTATACTAAATCATTAGCAAAAGGTGTAAAAGAAAATAAAACATTAATGAATTTTGATGGATTACTATATATGTTTGGTATACCAATGATGCTTCTAACATTCTTACTATTAGGAGTAAATACATTATTATATATAGGGGCAGAAATGACTTTTATAGAATTAATCCATAATTTTTCTAGATATTTAATAGCGACATTCTTATTACCAGTAATAACAGGAACAGCAATAATGGCTTTAGAAAAGAAACCAATAAAATCAATGATTAAAGGAATCTTATGTTATCCATTATTTATGGGTTCTTGGATAATTATAAATATTAAATGTTTAATTAAACCTAATACAAATTGGGAAAAAATCGAACATGTTAGAGATATTAATATAAATGAAGTAAAAACATTATCGAATTCATAGAAGTATTTAAATGGGGTAGTAAAAGCTACCTCATTTTTTATTTCTATTATTTATTCTTTTAGTATTGTAAAAAAAAGCAAAAAGTGATAATATTACTATATGCTTTTTTATGAAAAGTATTGTAATGTTTTACTAATTTTTTATCATATAAAATTACAGAAGGGAAATTACATATGACAGATTTTGATAAGCTATTACAAGAAATTGTAGATAAAAAAAATATTTTAAAAAATGAATCTATGTCTAAACATACATCATTAAAAATTGGAGGAGAAGCAGACTATTTTATAAAAATAGAAACAGTTGAACAATTAAAAAAAACATTAAATCTTGCAAAAAAATACAATATGCCAATTACAATAGTTGGTAATGGAACTAATCTTTTAGTTAGAGAAGGTGGAATAATAGATGGTATATCTGTAGCTATAGATTATGCAGTAGATAAAGCTAGCGATAAAGG
>CANQEX010000015.1 GCA_947596225.1 uncultured Clostridia bacterium
AGAGAGGTAAAATATTTTATCTCTCTATTATTTTTGTTTTTTTGAAAAAATATGTTATAATAGTATAGATACACAAAATCTTATAAATGTTAATGAAACTTTATTAACAAGCACAGAAAGGAAGACAGAAAAAAATGAGAGATTATGCTAGGCAAGGATATGCAAGAAAGTCAGTGGTTCAGATGGTTTTGAAGGAGGGCTATACAGATAGGAATGTTATAGCAGACGAGCTAGGTGTTACTAGAAAGTATGTAACAAATATTATTGGAAAATTAGAATCACCTTTACGGGAAGCAATAGAAGCAAGACTAAAATAATCTTTTACCGAAAATCCAACTCTTGTTGGATTTTTTGGTTTTAAAATTATATTTGCAAACAAAATATTAAATGATATAATTAAGTAAATATTTTGGAGGGAAAATGTATAAAATATTAATTTTTGATTTAGATGATACTTTAACAAATGATTTTGAAAATACAAAAGTAGCATTAAAAAAGGTAATGCAATATAAAAATGAAGAATTTACTGATGAAAAATTTTTAAAATTTCATGATATTGATTTAAAAACATGGAAAGATCGAGCAAGTGGTAAATTAATTTCACCATATGAAAATGATATAAAAAAGAAAACTGAATGGATTAGAGCAAGTAGATTTATTAAATATTTTGGTGAAAATAATATTACATATGAAGAAGCAGTAAAAATAAATAATATATATATAGAAGGAATGAAAGAAAAAATTTTTCCACGTGATGATGTTTTTGAAACAATAAAATATTTATATGATAAAAATTATAGAATAATTATTGCAAGTAATGGACCATTATCAGCAATTAGTGTTAAATTAGAAAAAATGGGAATATGTGAGTTTATTGAAAAAATTTTTTCTGCTGAGGAAGTTGGTTTTATGAAACCACAGAAAAATTATTATGATGGATTATTTAAAAAATTTAAAATTAGTAAAAAAGATGATATATTATTTATAGGTGATGATTTAGAAAAAGACATAAAAGGTGGTCTAGATAATGGATTAGATACTTGTTGGTGTAATTATAATTATCTTGTAAATAATAAGTATTATACTAAATATGAAATACATAAATTAAATGAATTGAAAATAATATTATAGAAAGTAAAATCTAGGAGATTTAAAAAATGCAATTTTTAAAAAAATTTGACAAAATATATTACAAATTGAGAAAAGATCATATTAGTGAATATGCTGCAGAATGTGCATATTATACAATTCTTTCTTTTATACCTTTTATTATTTTACTATTAACTTTAATTCAGTATACTAATATTGATCAAGAAACACTATTTTTCTCTGTTAGAGAAGTTTTTCCAACAGCAATGCAAGATATGATATTAGGAATAATCCAAGAAGTTTATTCTAAATCGGTAGGTACTATATCAATTGCTGCTATAGTTGTTTTATGGTCTGCAGGAAAGGGATTTTATGCTTTATGCAAAGGCTTAAGAACAATATATGAAACTGAAGAACAAAAACCAAATTTTATTATGAGAATAGAAGGAACATTCTACACATTAGTTTTTATAATTGCCATAATACTTTTTTTAGTAATTATAGTTTTTGGAAATAGAATTAATAATCTAATATCACAAAAATTTGTATCTATAGGTTTAATTATTTCATTTATTTTAAAAATTAGAATTTTTATTTTTTTACTAGCAATGTTTTTTTTATTTTTAATGATATATTCTTTTGTGCCAAAACATAGATTGAGTATAAAAAAACAAATATTAGGTGCAGTTTTTGCATCTGTAGCTTGGTATATTATTTCATGGCTATTTTCAATATATGTAGATTTATTTGCTGGTTTTTCAAATACTTATGGTAGCTTAACATCAATAATATTAGTTATGATGTGGGTATATGTTTGTATGTATATTATTTTAATTGGTGCTGAAATAAATATTATATTTAATAAAATTAGTTCTTCTGGAAAAAATATATAATAAAAAGACATAATTTGTAAGAAAATAGTGTAAAATACTTGAATTAAAATCATATTATATGATATACTTGCTAATGGTGAAATATTAAAAAGGGGAGAAATGGATATGAAATCAAATTTAAGAAAAACAAAAATAGTAGGTACTATTGGTCCAGCTAGTGAAACTATATTAGAAGAATTATTTGAAGCTGGTTTAAATGTATGTAGAATAAATTATTCACATGGAAGTTATGATGAGCAAGAGTGGAAAACAAATAAAATAATAGAATTAAGAGAAAAATATGATTTACCTATTCCAATGATTCTTGATATGCAAGGACCAGAAATCAGAACTGGAATGCTTGTAACTGGTAAAAATGAAAAGATACCTTTAGAAAATGGTCAAAAATTTACACTTGTAAATGAAGATATTATTGGTGACAAAGATAAAGTTTCTGTATCTTATAAAGAATTATATAAAGATGTTGAACCAGGTGCTAAAATTTTAATTGATGATGGTGCTATAGAATTAAGAGTTGATGAAATAGTTGATAAAGATATTGTTTGTACAGTTGTATATGGAAATCCTTTAGGAAGTAGAAAAACAATGAATTTACCAGGTACAATAATTCGTTTACCTGCTTTAAAAGAAAAAGATATTAATGATTTAATAACAGCTTGTGAACATGAATATGATTATGTTGCAATTTCTTTTGCAAGAAATTTAGATGATATTGCACAAGTTAGAAAAGTTTTAGATGAACATGGTGGAAAAGATATAAAAATATTAACAAAGGTTGAAAATGTAGAAGGTTTATCAAATATGGAAGATATTACTAAAGTAGCTGATGGACAAATGATTGCACGTGGAGATATGGCTACAGAAACAGATTTTACAGAACCTCCAATTATGCAGAAAAAATTTATTAAATTATCAAATAAATATTATAAACCTGCAATAACAGCTACACAAATGTTAGAAACAATGACACATAATCCTTTACCTACTAGAGCTGAAGCTTCTGATGTTGCTAATGCTATTTATGATAGAACAAGTGCTATAATGTTATCTGGAGAATGTGCTATGGGTAAATATCCATTAGAATGTGTTAAAACAATGGATAAAATAGCAAAAAGAGTAGAGCCTGAAATAAATTATTGGAAAAGATTTGATGACAAAGAAAAAATAGATTTAAACAATTTAGAAGATAAAATTACTTATTCAATATGTATAATGGCTAAAAATACTAATGCAGATGCTATTGTTGCTTATACTCATACAGGAGATTCAGCAAGAAGATTAGCAGGTATGGGAGCAGGATGCCCAATTTTAGCAATTACAGATAGTAAAAGAACTTTCCGTCAATTAGGGTTAGCATGGAATGTACAACCAGTTTATGTTGATCCAAAAGAATCAATTGATAATACAGTTGAAGCTGGATTAGAAAAATTGAAAGAAAAAGGAATATTAGAAGCTGGAGATACAGTAGTTATTTCAGGTGGACGTAATTATGTTAAAAATGCTAAATTAAGTAAAATGATTGGTGGATATGTAGAAATTTAATTGAGTAAAAAGTGCTTTTTTGATAAGCACTTCTTTTTGAATAAAATATAAGTGTTTGGAAAAAATAATATCAATTTATGTGTTTTAAAAATTTTTTTTAAAAAATTAGCACTCTATACTTGACATTGCTAAAAATGGTGGTATAATTATATTGAAAATAAGAAAAGTACTTTTTAAAAAGATTTTTAAAAGCTAGCTTAAAAATCTAAATATGTGCTACCTTAAATGGTGTCAACACATAAAATTTTATTTAAAAGGAGTGATTTTGTTATGATGATGATACCAAGAAAAAGAAACGAATTTGATTTATTTGATGATTTTTTTGGAGATCCATTTTTTGGAAAAAGAGAAAGTAAATTAATGAGAACAGATATTAAAGAAAAAGGCGATAATTATGTTATAGAAATGGATTTACCAGGATATGAAAAAGAAAATATTCTTTTGGAAATTGATAATGGATATTTAAAAGTTACAGCTAAAGTTGATAAAAATATTAATGAAAGTGATGATGAAAAATATGTTCATCAAGAAAGATATTATGGAGAATGTTCAAGATCATTTTATGTTGGAGAGAATATAACACAAGAAGATATTAAAGCATCATTTAAAAATGGAATTTTAAAATTAACATTTCCAAAAGAGCAACCTAAAAAAATCGAAGAAAAGAAATTTATTCCAATTGATGACTAACAAAAAATGTTGTATAAAAAATGCACTCAAAAGCAATATTTTGAGTGTTTTTTTTAGTAAAAATTCTCAATATTATTCGCTTTTATTATTGACTTTGTATAATAAAAGTATTATAATGTTAACCGAGGTTAACAAAAGGAGAAAAGTATGATTTCAAAGTCTTTAGAAGAATATTTAAAAACAATGTACATATTAAAAAAGCAAAATGGGGATATTAGAGTTACAGATATTGCTAATAAAATGAATTGTTCAAAACCAAGTGTAAATAAAGCAATTAATAATTTAAAAGAAAATGGTTTAGTAAATTATGAAACATATGGAGAAATTGAATTAACTGAGCAAGGAGAAAATTTGGCAAAAAAAATATTAGAAGCTTATGATATTGTATATGTGTTTTTAAAAGATGTTTTAGGTCTTGAAAAACAAAATGCAGAAAAAGAGGCTGAAAAAATAAAATCGTCTGTTGAAGATAATACATTAAATTATTTAGCAAAATATGTGCATAAAGTTTTAGATCTTAATAATTTAGATTGTGGCTATGATATTAATAAAGAAAAATGTAGAAATTGCTCAAGAAATTCATTAAGAAAACATAAATATACAAAAAAATAAATATTGCTTTTGCAAGAAAAACTAGGGGGGAAATTAATAAATGCAAAACTTATTAGAAATTAAAGATTTGTATGTAAATGCAGGAGAAAAGGAAATTTTAAAAGGAATTAATTTAAAAATAAATAAAGGGGAAATACATGTAATAATGGGACCAAATGGTTCTGGAAAAACTACAACAGCAAATGCTATACTTAATAATCCAAGTTATAAAAAATCAAAAGGTTCAATTATTTTTGATAAAGAAGATATTACAAATTTAAAAACAGATGAAATTGCAAGAAAAGGAATTTTTATGTCTTTCCAATTACCAGAAGAAATTCCTGGTGTTTCTGTAACTAATTTTTTGAAATATGCCAAAAATAAAATAACTAATAAACCTGTAAAAATATTTGAATTTAAAGATGAAGTAAAAAAATATATGGATGAATTGAAAATGAATCCTAAAAATATGGATAGAAGTTTAAATGTTGGATTTTCAGGAGGAGAAAAAAAGAAAAATGAAATTCTTCAGATGCTTGTCTTAAATCCAAAACTTGCAATATTAGATGAAACAGATTCTGGTTTAGATGTTGATGCAATAAAAACTGTTTCAAAAGGTATTGAAATGTTTAAAAATGAAGAGAATTCTGTATTAATAATTACTCACAATACAAAAATTTTGCATAGTCTAAAACCAGATTATGTACATGTTCTAATAGATGGAAAAATTGTTAAAACAGGTGATGCAAGTTTAGCAAAAGAAATTGAAGAAAATGGCTATGAAAGTTATAAATAATTGAAAGGAAGCTATAGATGTCAAAAACAAATATTGATGAAATAAATAGAAATATCTATGATATAAAAAATAAAGATGAATATGATTTCAAAATAAAAAAGGGTTTAACACCAGAAATTATAGAAGAAATATCAAAACAAAAAAATGATCCAGATTGGATGAGAGAATTTAGATTAAAGGCTTTAGAAGTTTATAACAAATTAGAACTTCCTACTTGGGGACCAGATCTTTCTGAACTTAATATGGATGAAATTGCAACTTATGTAAAACCAAAATCTAAATTAAATGATTCTTGGGATGATGTACCAGAAGATATAAAAAATACTTTTGATAAATTAGGAATTCCAGAAGCAGAAAAAACTTCTCTTGCAGGTGTAGGTGCACAATATGATTCAGAAGTTGTTTATCATAGTATAAAAGAAGATTTAATAAAACAAGGTGTTATATATACAGATATGGAAACAGCTGTTAGAGAATATCCAGATTTAGTAAAAGAACATTTTATGAAATGTGTTCCTGTATATGATCATAAATTTGTTGCATTACATGGTGCAGTTTGGTCAGGAGGTTCTTTTGTTTATGTTCCAAAAGGAGTTAAAGTAGATATACCACTTCAATCATATTTTAGGCTAAATTCACCTGAATCTGGTCAATTTGAACATACATTAATAATTGTAGATGAAGGTGCAAGTCTTCATTTTATTGAAGGATGTTCTGCACCTAAATATAATAAAGTAAATTTACATGCAGGATGTGTTGAATTATATGTAAAAGATAATAGTTATTTAAGATATTCAACAATAGAAAATTGGTCTAAAAATATGCTTAATTTAAATACAAAAAAGGCTATAGTAGGAAAAAATGCTCAGGTAGATTGGGTATCTGGTTCTTTTGGATCAAAAATTTCAATGTTATATCCAATGAGTATTTTAAATGGAGAAGGAGCAAAAACAGAATTTACAGGTATTTCTTTTGCTGGAAAAGGACAAAACCTAGATAATGGTTTTAAAGTTGTTCATAACAATATTAATACTTCTAGTGTTGTAAATGCAAAATCTATTTCAAAAAATGGAGGAAAATGTACTTACAGATCTTTAGTTAGAATAAATGAAAATGCTAAAAATTCTAAATCTTCAGTATCTTGTGAATCACTTATGTTAGATGACTTTTCTATATCAGATACAATTCCTGTAAATGATATTAGAACAGATGAAGTTGAATTCTCACATGAAGCTAAAATTGGAAAAATTGGTGATAAAACTATTTTTTACTTAATGAGTAGAGGACTTTCAGAAGAAGATGCAAAAGCAATGATTGTAAGAGGTTTTGCATATCCAATTTCTAAAGAATTACCTGTAGAATATGCAGTTGAAATGAATAATTTAATAAATCTTGAATTGGAAGGAGCTATTGGATAATGGAAAAATTAAAATTAAATGAAACACCAGTTAGAACTTCTAGAAATTTTAATATAAACAATACTAAATTAGATATCAATTTTCCAGAAAAAATAACTCCATTTCAAAATTTAAAAATTTTGAATTATTCAAATAAAAATTATATAACAGAGAAAATAGATAAATATAATTTAGTTTATGGATTAAATAAAATATTAGAAAATCAAGTAAAAGAGAATTCTAACAAAAATATTAAAATAGAAATAGATAGTAAAATTAACAAAGATATAGTATTAGATTTTGAGTTTAACAATGAAAATAAAACTCTTATTGATAATATTGAAATTATAGCAAATGAAAATACAAAAGCAACAGTAATTATTAAATATTGTACTGAATGTGATTTAGAATATTACCATAATGGAATTATACGAGCTTTAGCTAAAGAAAATAGTAATTTAAATATTATTATTGTAAATTTCTTAAATCAAAAATCAAATAATTTTTTAAGTATAGAAAACAAATGTGAAAATAATGCTAATTTAAAATATACAATTATAGATTTTGGTGGAAAAAATAGTATAACAAATTATTTTTCAGATTTAACAGGAAATTCTTCAAACAATAGATTAGATACAATATATTTAGGAAAAGAAAATCAATTTTTTGATTTAAACTATATAGGTGAGTTAAGAGGACAAAAGTCAAATATAAATATAGAAGTTCAGGGAGCTTTAAAAGATGAAAGCAAAAAACATTTTAAAGGAACAATAGATTTCAAAAAAGGTTGTAAAAAAGCTACTGGAAATGAAAACGAAGCTTGTATGCTTTTGTCAGATAAAGCAAAATCATTAGCTCTTCCAATGTTATTGTGTTCAGAAGAGGAAGTGGAAGGAAATCATTCAACTAGTAGTGGAAAAGTTGGGGAAAAAGAACTATTTTATATTATGAGTAGAGGGTTTGATAAAAATTCAGCAATAAAACTTTTAGTAAGAGCTAATTTTAATAAAATTTTAGAAAATATAAAAAATGAAGAATTATTAGAGCAAATAGTTAATGAAATAAATAAAAGATTAGATTAGAAAGGAGATATACTTTGGATATAAAAAAAGATTTTCCAATTTTTAACAATAGAAACATTGCATATTTAGATAGTGGAGCAACTACTCAAAAGCCTATACAAGTTATAAATGCAATAAATGAATTTTATGAAAAATATAATGCTAACCCTCATAGAGGAGCTTACAGCTTAAGTATAGAAGCTACAGAAGTTTATGAAAATACAAGAGATAAAATTGCAGAATTTATAAATGCAAAATCAAGAGAAGAAATTATATTTTCTAAAAATGCTACAGAAAGTTTAAATTTATTAGCATATTCATATGGTTTAGAAAATTTAAAACAAGATGATGAAGTTGTTATCTCAATTATGGAACATCATTCTAATTTAGTTCCATGGCAAAAAGTATGTGAAAAAACTGGAAGTAAATTAAATTATATGTATATAAATGATGAGTTTGAACTTACAGATGAAGAAATTGAAAGCAAAATAACAAATAAAACTAAAATAGTTGGAATTACACATGTATCTAATGTTTTAGGAACTATAAATAATATTGATAAAATAATAAAATATGCACATAAAAAAGGTGCAATAGTAATTGTAGATGGATCTCAAAGTATTCCACATATGAAAATAGATGTTCAAAAATTGGATGCAGATTTTTTTGTATTTTCAGGTCATAAAATGTTAGCTCCTTTAGGAATTGGTGTTTTATATGGTAAAAAAGAATTATTAAATAAAATGACTCCTTTTCTTATGGGGGGAGATATGATAGAATATGTTTATGAACAGAAAACTACTTTCGCACCATTACCAAACAAATTTGAGGCAGGTACTCAAAATGTTGAAGGAGTAGTTGGTTTAGGTGCTGCTATTGATTATATTAAAAATGTTGGTTATGATAAAATAAAAGAAATAGAAGATGAAGTTGTATCTTATGCTATAGAAAGTCTTAAAAAATTGGATTATTTAGATTTATATTTAACTCCAAATAAAGAAAATCATTCAAGTGTAATATCATTTAATATAAAAGGAGTTCACCCTCATGATGTTGCAAGTATTTTAGATTCAGAAGGAGTATGTGTTCGTTCAGGAAATCATTGTGCACAACCTTTAATGAGATTTTTAGGAATAGATTCTACATGCAGAGCAAGTTTTTACTTTTATAATAATAAACAAGATGTTGATAAATTGGTAAATGCTATTGAGAAAGCATATGGTATGTTTAAAAAATATATTAAATTATAGGAGAGAGTATGGAAGATTTAACAGAAGTTTATAATGAACTTATTATGGAACATAGTATGAATTCTTATAATAAGAAAAAATTAGATAAATCAGATTTTCAAGAAATTGGTCATAACCCAAATTGTGGAGATGAAATAACTTTAGAAGTAAAATTAAATGGAAATATTATTGAAGATATGGCTTTTACAGGACATGGATGTGCTATTTCTCAAGCATCTACTTCTGTAATGATAGATACATTAAAAGGAAAAACTGTTGAAGAGGCAAAAGATATAATAAAAACTTTTATTGATATGATAAAAAGAGAAGTTAAAGATGAAAATGATTTAAAAAAATTAGAAGATGCTATAGCATTTCAAAATGTTGCAAATATGCCAGCTAGAGTAAAATGTGCACTTTTAGCATGGCATACAATGGAAGATATAATCAAAAAAAATGAAACACAGGGAAAAGGAAGTATTAATTGTTGTAATTAGGAGAAATAAAATTGGAAAATAAAAAAGTTTTACTTGGTATGAGTGGAGGTGTTGATAGTTCTGTATCAGCAGTTTTACTTAAAGAAAATGGATATGATGTAATAGGAGCTACTCTTGAGCTGTTTGCTGGGAGTAGTTGTTGTAATACAAATACATATTTAGATGCAAAAAATGTGTGTAATCAAATTGGTATTCCACATTTTATTTTTGATTATAAAAATGAATTTAAAAAATATGTTATTGATGATTTTATAAATTGCTATTCAAATTGTAAAACACCAAATCCTTGTATTGAATGTAATAAATATATGAAATTTGGCTTAATGTATGAAAAGGCAAAAGAATTAGATTGTACATATATTGCAACTGGCCATTATGCAAAAACTGAATATAACGAAAAATATAAAAGATGGGTTTTGAGAAAATCAAAAGCTGGAAAAAAAGATCAAAGTTATGTATTATGGAATATTCCTAAAGAATTACTTGAGTATGTAATTTTTCCTTTGTCTGATTTTGAAAATAAAGAACAAATAAGAGAAATTGCGAGAAATAAAAATTTAAAAGTTGCGAATAAATTAGATAGTGAAGATATTTGTTTTGTTCCTGATAAAAATTATAAAAAATTTCTAGAAAATAATTCTAACATAAAACCTAAATCTGGAAATATAGTAAATATAGATGGAAAAGTTTTAGGAACACATACTGGACTTTATAATTATACAATAGGTCAAAGAAAAGGACTAGGAATTTCAAATCCAGTACCACTATTCGTTTTAGGATTTAATAGCAATAAAAATGAAGTTATTGTTGGAGAAGAAAAAGATTTATATAAAAAAGAAGTATTAGTATCAGATATTAATCTTTTATTAGTAGATGAAATTAAAGATTGGTTAGAAGTTGAAGTAAAAACTAGATATTCCTCAAAATCAGCAAAGGCAAAAATTATTGAAGAAAATAAAAATATTAAAATTGTTTTTGATGAACCACAAAGAGCAATAACACCAGGACAGTCAGCTGTATTTTATATCGATGATATTGTAGTAGGAGGAGGAAAAATTCAATAAAATTTAAAGGAAATTTTACTATGATTATAAAAATAAAAAAAACTCATTTAATTATATTTACAATTATATTTTTAATATTACTTTTTATTTTTATAAATGTAATATTAAATTTTGCTTATTTTGTAAATAATTATAAAGTAAAAATATCAAAAATTCCAAATAAGTTTGATGGATATAAAATAGTACAACTTTCAGATGTTCATTCTATAAGAAATGAACATAAATTAAATATACTTTTAAAAAAAGTTGAGAAACAAAAGCCTAATATTATAGTTTTAACAGGAGATTTAGTAGATTCAGGTTATTATATAGATTCTTATAACCAAAAACTTGTAAATAAATCAGATGAAAAATGTGATAAATTAACATTAGATTTTACAGAAAAATTAGTAAAAATAGCACCTACATATTATATATATGGAAATCATGAAATGGTATTACTTGATGATGTAGAAAATAATGAATTTAAAAAATCATTAATAGATATAGGTGTTGATATAATAAATAATGAAACTAGAACAATTACTTATAATGGAGATACTATAAATTTAGTTGGTATACAAGATCCTTCTACATTATACAAAGATAGTAGATTTGAAGTGTGTAATAATAGTAGAGAAAGGGTTGAAAAAGAATTAGAAATTGTTAGTGAAAATTTAGATAGTAATAAATTTTCAATTTTACTTTCACATAGACCTGAATATTTAGATTTATATTCTAAATATAAATTTGATTTGATTTTGGCAGGTCATGCACATGGAGGACAAATAAGAATTCCTATTATTGGTGGTTTATATGCTCCTAATCAAGGTTGGTTTCCAAAATATACAAAAGGTGTTTATAAAAATGAAAATTCAAAGATGATAGTAAGTGCTGGTTTAGGAAATTCTATTGCACCAATAAGAATTTTTGATCCATTTGAAATAGTTGTTATAAATTTAAAAAAATAAAGCCTTGTTTTTACAAGGCTTATGCCATAAGATACTCTACAAATCTAAAGCTTCACGTAGAGCTAGCAAATATGTTGGATTTACAGTTCCTGTTTCGATGTCACCAAAATTGATTCCGGGAAACATATCTGAAGCGCAAGCAATTAATTCAGAGTATATATTTTTATCACAGATATTTATCTTACCATCTGGCGAGAAAACCCGGTTCATTAGCATCTCGAGTTTATCCATAATTTTATCCTCCTAGTTTGTTACTGTGTACAAAAAAATTATAGCACTAAAAGTAACATAAGTCAAATTTTGGAGATATATGTTAATATTAAAAATTTAATTTAAAGGACTTTTATTTTATACTATTTTATGATATAGTATAAAAACAAAATAAAAAAGAAAGGTTTATTATAATGAAAAAAGTAGAAATTTCAGAAAATGTAAAATATATTGGAGTTGACGATAAAACAATAGATTTGTTTGAAAGTCAATATGTAGTTCCAAACGGAATATCATACAATTCTTATTTAATTAAAGATGAAAAAAATGTTGTAATGGATACTGTAGATAAAAGAGCTACAGATGAATGGATTAAAAACTTAAAAGAAGCTTTAGACGGAGAACAAGTAGATTACTTGGTTGTTTTACACATGGAGCCAGATCATGCTTCAAATATAGGAAATTTAGCTGAAATGTATCCAAATATGAAGATTGTTGGAAATGAAACCACATTTAAATTTATCAAGCAATTTTTTGATATAAAAAATTTAGATGATAGAAAAATAGTTGTAAAAGAGGGTGATTCATTATCTTTTGGTAAACATACTCTTACATTTGTTATGGCTCCAATGGTACATTGGCCAGAAGTTATGGTTGCTTATGAACAAAATGAAAAAATACTATTTTCAGCTGATGGATTTGGAAAGTTTGGAGCTTTAGATGCTGATGAAGATTGGACATGTGAAGCTCGTAGATATTATTTTAATATATTAGGAAAATATGGTTCACAAGTACAAGCTTTGCTAAAAAAAGCTGCTACTCTTGATATAAAAATGATATGTCCATTACATGGACCAATATTAAAAGATAATTTAGAATATTATATTAATAAATATGATATATGGAGTAGTTACAAACCAGAAGATGATGGAGTATTTATTGCATTTGCATCTATTCATGGAAATACAGCAAATGCTGCAAGAGAAATGAAAAAAATTTTAGAAGATTGTGGTGCGAAAAAAGTTGCAATAGCTGATTTATCAAGAGAAGATATGCATGAATGTGTAGAAGATGCTTTTCGTTATGATAAAATTATATTAGCTTCATCAAGTTATAATATGGGTGTATTTACACCAATGGAGCAATTTTTATATCATTTAAAAAATAAGAATTATCAAAATCGTAAAGTTGGAATTATTGAAAATGGTACATGGGCACCATCTGCAGCAAAAACAATGAAAGAAATTCTTTCAAGTATGAAAGATATTACAATATGTGAAAAAATTGTTACTATAAAATCTGTATTAAAAGAAGAAAATAAAGATGAGATGAAACTTTTAGCAGAGGAGTTATTAAAATAAATGGAAAATGAACAAATAAGTTTCATTAGAAATAATTCAAAAAAAAGTAATTTTAATTTTGCAAAAATAGTGGAAACAGAAGAACAATTTAGAAAAATAAAAAGTTTGAAGGAAAATTATCTTGAATATATTCATTGTAGTGGCTGTTTTCAAAGATGTTTATTATCAAGTCCTAATTGTGGTAGAGGAATAGGAACTAGAACAAAATTAGAAGGAGAATAAAATGACACAAATAATTTTATTAATAGCCTTAATATTCGCAAATGCTTTTTTTGCTGCAGCTGAAATTGCATTTATTTCATTAAATGATGCAAAAATAGATATTCTGGCTAAAGAAGGAAATAAAAAAGCTAAAAAAATAAAAAATATGTTAATTAATCCAAGTAAGTTTTTGGCAACAATACAAATTGGAATTACTTTGGCTGGATTTTTATCAAGTGCATTTGCATCAGAAGCATTTGCAAGTAAACTTGCACCAATATTAAACAATTTAATTCCATTTTTAAGTTTAGAAGTATGGAATAGTATTTCTATAATATTAATTACAATAATATTATCATATTTTACACTTATTTTTGGAGAATTAGTTCCAAAAAGAATGGCAATGAAAAATTATGAAAAAATAGCTTTTGCTACAATAGGAATAATCAGAGCAATATCAATTATAATGGCACCTTTTGTTAAATTTTTAACTGTTTCAACAAATTTAGTTTCAAGATTATTTGGTGTTTCTGAAACTGATGAAGAAACAGTTACAGAAGAAGAAATAAGAATGATGGTTGATGTAGGTGAGGAAAAAGGAACTATAGATAAAGAAGAAAGAGAAATGATAAATAATGTTTTTGAGTTTAATGATACTTGTGTTTCAGAAATTATGGTTCCAAGAACAGAAATTTATGCTGTAGATATGAATATGTCAATTTCAAAAGTTATTGAAGAAATAACAAATGATGAAGATTTTAGATATAGTAGATTACCTGTTTATGATGAAACAATAGATGAAATCAAAGGAGTAGTTTATATAAAAGATATTTTATTATCAACAAAAAATAAAAATGTTAAAATAAAAACTCTAGTTAAAGAAGCATATTTTGTTCCTGAAACAAAACCTGTTAATGAGTTATTTGAAGAACTTAGAAAAAATAGAAAACAAATTGCAATTGTAGTTGATGAATATGGTGGAACTGCAGGAATTGTTACAATGGAAGATATTCTTGAAGAAATTGTTGGTGAAATATATGATGAATATGATGAAGTAGAAAAAATCTATGAAAAAATAGATGAAAATACTTATGTTATAAATGGTTTTATGGCTGTATCTGAAGTTGAAAAAATATTAGATATAGAAATACCTGAAGGTGATTATGATACTATTTCAGGTTACTTAATTGAAGAGCTTGGAAGAATTCCAAGTGAAAAAGAAAAACCAATAATAGAAACAAAAGAAGTAACATATAAAGTTGAAAAAGTAAAAGATAAAAGAATAGTAAAAATTAAAGCTTGTAAAAATGAGATAGTAGAAGATGATGAAGATGATGATACTGATGATGAATAAAAATATTTTTGTACATGAATATTAGGTGCATAGCAAGATTGTAAACTCTTGTCCCTTTATTAGGATAAGAGTTTTTGATTTATCATTACTATAATGAATTAAATAAATATTTTAATGAGTTACCAAAAATATAATATTTGTGATATAATGTTATTGTAAAATTTTAAAAAAATTTGAGTATAATATATGGGAGGAAAAAATAAATGAAAGTTTTATTAATAAATGGGAGTTCAAGAGAATGTTGTACATATACAGCTTTAACCAAAGTTTCTGAAGCATTAAATGAAGAAAATATAGAAACAGAAATTATAAGTTTAGGAAGTGAACCTATAAGAGATTGCATAGGCTGTAAGATGTGCTTTAAAGAAGGAAAAAACAGATGTGTATTTGATGATGATATAGTAAATGAAATAATAGAAAAAGCTGAAGAAAGTGATGGTTTTGTTTTTGGAACACCTGTATATTATGCTCATCCATCAGGAAGAATTTTATCAGTTTTAGATAGAGCTTTTTATGCTGGAAAAAGTGCTTTTGAATTTAAACCAGGTGCTAGTGTTGCTAGTGCAAGAAGGGCTGGAACAACAGCATCTTTTGATGTTTTAAATAAATATTTTACAATAAACCAAATGCCTATAGTATCATCAACATATTGGAATAATGTACATGGTAATTCTAAAGAAGAGGTTATTCAAGATGAAGAGGGAATGCAAACTATGTACAATTTAGGCAAGAATATGGCATGGCTTTTAAAGTGTATAGAAATTGGTAAAGAAAATAATATTGCACATCCTGAAAATAAAAAAACTACAACTAATTTTATTAGATAAATAAAAATGTGTAACTTTTTAAAAGATTAAGACAATATATAAATATAGAAATAAATGAAACCAAATTAAATTTTAAATTGTTTTATATATAGAACTAAATGGAGGAATAAATATTGTCAAAATATAAATTAAATAATCCTAAAAAGAAGATACATTTTGAAAGGATAATTTTAATAATATTAATTATAATTGCTATTATTTTTATAAAAAAATATTCTGTAATTCAAAAAATTATATTAGAAATAAAACCTATTAAAATTGAAGCTTTAAATATTATTTCTGAAAATACAGAAATTGAATTAGGAGAAAGTATTACATTATCTAGTGAAATATCTCCAAAAGAATATACAAAAAGTGATTTAAAATGGGAAACTTCTAATTCAGATATTATAGAAGTAGTTGATGGAAAAATAACTGGTAAAAATGTTGGTAAAGCAACAGTTTATTTAATAGATAATTTAACTGGTGTAAAGAGTAATGAACTTGAAATAGAAGTTTTAATTGGTGTTAAAGAAATTGTTATAGAGAATCAAATTGAAAAACTTCAACTTGGAGAAGTACATAAATTATCAATGAAAATATTACCAGAAGATGCTACATATAAAGATTTGCAATATGAATCAAGTGATATAAATATACTTACTATAGATAATAATGGAAATATGATTGCAAATGCAATAGGAAAAACAAATATAAAAATAAAAAATTACAAAGGTTTAGAACTTAAAAGTTTTGATTTAGAAGTAACTAAAATTCCAGTAGATAAAATAATTTTAGATGATACAGAAGTAACTTTAGGGAAAAAACAAACATATATATTAAATGCAGATGTTGAACCATTAGAGGCTACATATACTGATATTGATTGGGAAAGCTCTAATAATAAAATTGTAACTATAAAAAATAGGCAAATTACAGCAGTTGGAGAAGGAGAAGCTACAATTAAGGCAATAACTGATAATGGAGATAAAGTTGCAACTTGTAAAATTACAGTTACAAATTCAAATCCAGAACATACTAAAAAATTTGCAAATGGAAATTATAATATAAGAACTGGAAATAGTACAGATTATAAAATTTTAGCTACAACTCAAAAATATGAAGAAATAGAGCTTTTACAAGGAAATAAAAATGGTTGGAAAAAAGTTAGAAATTCAGAAGGAATTACAGGTTATACTTTAATAAAAGATAATTATTATTTAGATAGTATACCAATCGAAACAACTCCAGATATTATAGATGAAACTGATAATATTGTTACAAGTTATAAAATTGATAAAGTTCCATATTTAAATCAAATATCTCTTGGATATCCTACAGGATGTGAAGCTGTTTCTGCTACAATGCTATTACAATATAAAGGATATGATGTTTCTGTAAAAAATATTATTGATAATACAAAATGTGGTAGTAAAAAATATAGGGGAAATGATGGGCTTTGGTATGGAGCAAATCCTTTTAAGTGTTTTGTAGGACATCCAAGTAAAGGTTTAAGTAATGGTTCCTATGGAGTTTTTGCTGATCCGATTGCAGAGGCAATGAAAGTATTTGCAGGAGATAAAGTTAAAAATATTTCTGGTTGCTCTGAAAATACTTTATTTGCTTATGTAAGTAAAGGACAACCTGTTGTAGTCTGGTGTGTTAAAAATGGTGGAAACCTAACAAATGGTGTAGTTTGGAATTATGAAGATGGTAGTGGTAGTTTTCAAGAACTTGTTGGAGAACATTGTGCAGTATTAATAGGATATGATGAAAAATATGTATATTTGAATGATCCATCAGCCGGTAAAAATGTTAAACAAAGTAAAAGTAAATTTATAAGTAATTGGAAAACTTTATATTCACAAGCTATTATAGTAGAATAATATAATAATCCCAAGTATTAAAAAAATACTTGGGATTATTAATTTAAATTTTTCTTTTTTGTGATATTAAATCAATAATATAATTTATACCATATGCAGAAAATGGTAGTAAAATAAAGAAATATTGAATTACATAAATTGCTTTTGTTTCCCAAATTATATGAAATAAGAAACCACCAACAAAAATAATTGGAAGTAAGGCTTTTTTCAAATCTAAATCTTTTGAAAGTTTAAATAAGCCAATACCAGCAAATGTAAATGTTATTATTTGATAAATATTTAAAATATTTTCTTCTATATTATAAAGTTTTCCACCAACCATACTTAAAGCTTTTTCATGGTATCCTAAATAATGTGCATATTCTGGATATAATCTATATCTAGTTCCAGGCAAAGAACACCAGATTGTTTGAAAAGTAGGGTTAAGCCAAGTAGAACCAATTTTATTAGAATAATATTTTAGAAAATATAGAGGATTTTCTAAAAAATATTGTAATCTATTCTTAATAAGTTTATTAGCTTGTTTAGAAGTTTCTTCATTATTATAATTATTTTCTCTATATAATTTTACTGTATCGTCTGTGTACCAACCAGGAGTGTAAGTAGGAGCATTAGGTTCTGCCATTCCCATATATACATAAGCTATCATAGGAGTTCCTTCTGGTAAATCTAAATTGTATTTATAATTAACTAAACTTGAGTATCCTAAATTAATAAATAAATATCCAACTAAAAATATAGGAATTATTAGTAGATTTTTTAAATTCCACTTTTTAATAATATCTAAAATTAAAATAAGAATTATACCACATAAAAATATACTATAATTTGTTTTTATTAGAATAGATAAACTAATAAAAATTCCTGTAAATATTAAATAATAAATTTTATTATTATTTAAATATAAAATAGTAAATAAAACAGAAAGTAGTGCTAGAGTTAAGCCTATAATATTTCCATAAAAATGAACATTAAAAAACATCCAATATATAGAAAATACAGATAATAATATTGCAAGAATTTTTTGTATATTTTCATCTTTAAATATTAATTTTGAAATATAAAATAAGATTATTATATTACATATAGAACAAATTGCATTTATATATTGAATATATAAAAAATTTTCTCCAAAAATTTTATAAATAATGGAAACTAGAAGTGTTAAACCAAATTGATATGGATATAGAAATAGATATTGTGCAATATTTGTAAACTTTGCTATATCATTATTTAGAAATGATATAGCCATATCATTAATCATTTTTTGATCTGTTTCTGGATTTAATTTTATAGCATTAATCCAATAGAAGAAAATTACTATATCAAATAAAATTATAGGCATTAATAAAAAATTAGATGGTATTTTTTTTATAACTTTTCTACATATTATTGCTATAATAAATACTATTACAATAGAAATTATTATTTCAAGTATTCCAAAACTGTATTTAAAAACTGTTTTTTCATCAGGATGATAAAAAGTGCAGTTAAAATATGCTGTTATAAATATAGATAAAATACCAATCAAACCTATAATAATAGATATTATAATTAATCCATATTTTTGTAATATATTAATTACTTTTTGAAATTTGTTTTCTGCTTCCATTTCTACTCCTTTTTTATAGAAAAAGAATATCAAAAAAGTAATTTTATGTCAAATTTGAAAATTAATTAAATATTTTATCAAACCACTTTTTTATATTAAATAATAATTCATCTAATGAATAATCACTTTCATTTCTGAAATATTTTAGTAATTCTACTAAAAGTCCATTCATAAGAAAAGAAATATCAAGATCAAGAAATTTATTCTCATAGCAATTTACTAAAGCATTATGTATTTTTTGACTTGCAATTTTTTGTAATTTTTCTAAAAATAAAAGAGATTCGTCAGCTGATAATAGTAATTTATAAGTTTCTTCATTGTCTTTTAGACATTGTATAATATTATCAAAATAATTTTTTATATCTTGTTTTGAGTATAATTTTAAATCTTCACTACATAAAAGTTCAATTGTTTGTAATTGATAATCTTGAGCTACTTCGTAGATGTCACTGTAATGAGTATAAAATGTGCTTCGAGTTAACTCAGCTCTTTTAACTAATTCTGTAACAGTTATTTTATCTAGTTGTTTTTTTTCATTAATTAATTCTGCAAAAGTCTTTTTTATTAAATTTCTTGTTTTAATTGAAGAAGAATTTAGACATTGTACTTTCATTATTTAATCCTTTCTATTTTAAAATAACATATAATATATTATAACATAGATTTACCAATAAATAAAGACAATTTTAATAAAAGTGTCTAAATTTAGACACTTTGGCTATATTTATACTTCCATTATAATGTTGATAAGAATATAATATAATGCAGGTTAAAATGAAAGGAAGGATTTATTTGAGAAGAATTACTGATTTTATAATAAACAAAAGGCATTTTATTTTAAGTTTATTTATTATTCTTACAATAATTTGTGGTATATTATCTTCTAAAGTAAAAATTAATCATGATATAGCTGAATATTTACCAGATTCATCAGAAACAAGAATTGGTATGGATATTATGGAAGAAGAATTTTCTGGAACTGAAACAAGTACTTTAAATTTAATGTTTGAAAATATATCAGATACAGAAAAAAATGAAATAAAAAATTATTTAGAATCTATAAAAGATGTTGAATCAGTAGATTATGATAATAGTGATAAATATAATAAAGATAATTATACTTTATATGTTATTACAGTAGATGATAAATCAGATTCAGAAATGTCTGCTAATGTATATAATCAAATAACAGAAAAATATAAAGATTATACCATTTATACAGCTGGAGATATATCTGATAGTAATAAATCAGTATTACCATTTTGGATTATAGTTCTTGCTGTTGCTAGTGCTTTAGTAATTTTACTTATAATGTGTGAATCTTATGCAGAACCTTTTTTATTTTTAATATCTATATTAATGGCAGTACTTTTAAATAAGGGAACAAATATAATATTTAAAAATGTATCTCATATTACAAATTCAATAGCAGCAATATTGCAAATGGCATTATCAATGGATTATTCAATAATGTTAATGAATAGATATGATCAAGAAAAAATGGTTGAAAAAGATAATGTAAAGGCTATGAAAAATGCTTTATATAAAGCGTTCCAAGCAATATCAAGTAGCTCTGTTACTACAATAGTTGGACTTTTAGCATTAGTTTTTATGAGTTTTAAAATTGGAAAAGATTTAGGTTTTGTATTAGCAAAAGGTGTATTATTTAGTTTAGTTTGCATTTTCTTTGTACTTCCAGCTTTAATATTAATGTTTGATAAATGGATAGTAAAAAGTAAAAAGAAGAGTCCAAATATTAATTTAAATAAATTAGGTAAAGCTAGTTATAAAATAAGATTTATTGCTCTTCCATTATTTCTTTTAGTATTTCTTATAAGTTTTATAACAAAAGGAAATTTGAAAATTGATTATACAGAAACACAAACAGATGATGTAGCTAAAGTATTTAATGAAAATAATCAAATAGCAATTATATACAAAAATGAAGATGAAGAAAAAATATCAAAATATTTGAAAAATCTTGAAAATGTAGACAAAATTGATGAAGTATTAGGATATGGAAATACAATAAATGAAAATTTAACTTATGATAAATTAAATGAAAAATTAAATGATTTAGGATCAGATGTTAATATTGAAGATTATTTATTAAAAATATTATATTATGATTATTATAATCCAAATCAGAATAATAAAATGACATTTAACGAATTTGTTAATTTTATTGAACAAGAAGCTTATAAAAACGAAAAAACAAATGAGAAAATTGATAATGAAACAAAATCTGAAATTACAAGATTAAAAAATTTTGTAACTGTAAATTCAATTAATAAAAAAAGAAATTCAACTGATATAGCAAATATATTAGAAATAGATAAAAGCAAAATAGATGATATTTTTATATATTATCTTTCTAAAAACAATAATACTCAAATAAGTTTAAATGAATTTATTAATTTTATGAATAAAGATGTTTTAACAAATGAAAAATATGCAAGTAAAATTGATAATGAAAGCAGAAATAAATTAAATACTCTATCAAAATTCACTAATAAACAAACAATACAGACAAAAATACAAAGTAGCCAAATGGCAGAATTATTTGGAATTGATATTAATACTATGAATGAATTATATAAATATTATATTCTTGTAAATGATATTGATGTAAAAATGACAATTTCAGAATTTTCAAACTTTGTATTGAATTATGTATTAAATGATAGTAATTATGCAAGTAGTTTTGATGCTACAACAATACAAAATATAAAATTATTAGCTACATTTAGTGATTTAAATACAATTAATAAACAAATGAATTCTAAAGAATTAGCTAGTTTATTTGGAATAGATGAAACACAAATAAGTCAAATTTTACTTTTAAAATATAGCAATAAGAATGATGAAAGTAAATTAAGTATAACAGATTTTATAAATAAAACAATTCAAATTGCTGATAGTACAGATTATTTAAATGGAGTAGATATAAGTAAATTAAGAAGTGTATCAATATTTTCAAAAAATGAAAATAACATAAACACAACTCAATTAGATAAAGCTACTTTAAATCAAATATTCGCTAGTATAAAAGAGGGATTTGTTGATGATATATATTTATTAACAGGAAAATCTGATGATACTAAAATGTCACCACAAGAATTTGTTAATTTAGTTTTAACAACTTTAGGCCAAACAAGTAATGAGTCTTTAGATTCTGGTGTTTTTGAATTAGATCAAAATACTTTAAATAATTTAAAGTTATTAAAACTAATAATAGATGATAGTATTTCTAGTAATAAAACTCAATATACAGCTACACAATTATCTCAAATATTAAATATAAATGTAAAGCAAATGTATAAATTATATAGTTTAATTGATTATATAAGTGGAAATACAAGTAATTGGACTGCTAGTCCTAATGAATTTGTAAATATAATATTAGCAAATAAGGAAATGGATAGTATAAAAAATAGTGTTGATGAAGCTACTATGAGTAAATTGCAACTATTATCTACTATTATGACAAGTACAATTAACAATAAAAGTTTTACTTATCAAGAACTTTCTCAAGTTATAGGGATAGATAGTAATAGTTTAAAAAGTATATATACTCTATATGTTTCAACTAAAAATAATACAAGTATAACACCAAAAGAATTTGTTGATTTTGTACTTATACATCAAAATGATAGTATGCTTGCAAATAGAGTAACAGATAGTACTATTAAAGATTTAAACTTGCTTCAATCTGCTATGAATGGAATTCTTAATGATAAAAAATATAGTAGTAATGAATTATCTTCATTATTAGGAATAAATGAAGAGGATTCTGAATTACTATATGGTTTATATAATTCTAAATATATAAGTAAAAATATGAGTTTATCATTAAAAGAGTTTGTTAGCTTTTTACTTGAGAATGTAGTTACAAATGAGGAATATTCAAACAATTTTGATGATGATCAAGTTTCAAAATTAAATACAGTAAATGGAATAATGAATGCTACTGAAAAAAATATAGAATATACAGCAGACGAGATATTTGCTATTATAAGTGATTTAAGTAATAATGTAGAAAAAAATACAGTAGAAATTCTTTATACTTATTATGGAAGTAGTAAACAATATAACAATTCATGGACAATGACTGTAGAGAAATTTGTTAATTTTCTTAATGATGATATATTAAAAGATGAAAGATTTACAGATTTTATAGAAGATGATATGAGAAAAGATATAATAGATGCAAAAACAACAATAAAAGATGCAAAAGAATTATTAATAGGAGATAAGTATTCAAGAATAGTTTTAAACACAACATTTGATATGGAATCACCTGAAACATTTGAGTTTGTTAAAAATACAAAAGATATGTTACAAAAAGATTTAGATGAAGTTTATGTAATAGGAGATTCTCCTATGGCATATGAAATGAGCCAAACTTTTGATGATGAATTAAATGGAATAACAATTATAACTATGATAGCAATTTTTATAGTAGTTGCAATTACTTTTAAATCAATTACTATACCTATAATATTAGTATTAACTATACAGACTGCTGTTTACTTAACTATGGGAATATTATCAATAGTAGGAGAAAATGTATATTTTATTGCCATACTTATAGTTCAAAGTATATTAATGGGTGCAACCATTGACTATGCAATTTTATATACCTCATATTATCTTGAACACAGAAAAACAGAAGGAATAAAAGAATCAATTATAGATTCGTATAATAAATCAATACACACAATTTTAACTTCAAGTTCAATACTTATTATAGTAACTTTAATAATTGCAAATTTTGCATCAGCTATTGCTGCTAAAATATGCAAAACAATTTCAGAAGGCACATTATGCTCTACAATTTTAATATTATTATTACTACCAGCAGTACTTGCTTTTTGTGATAAGATAATAGTAAAAAATAAGAAAGATTAAAATTTAAAATACTGTATATAAGATTGGTTCTTATATGCAGTATTTTTATATATAGAAAAACAATCAATTATTGAAAATAGCTTGTTTTTGTGATAATATTTAATAGATTAAAAATATAAGAATTTAAGGTGGTAAGAAATGTTAAATCAATTTTCGAGAACAGAATTGTTAATAGGAAAAGATGGAATTGAAAAATTGCAAAAATCAAAAGTAGCCGTATTTGGAATTGGAGGAGTAGGCTCTTTTGTAATAGAAGGTTTAGTTAGAGCTGGAATAGGAAATTTTATATTAGTAGATAATGATGTAGTAGATTTAAGTAATTTAAATAGACAGTTAATTGCTACTCATAAAACAATTGGAAAACCAAAAGTAGAAGTTGCAAAAAAGAGAATAATTGATATTAATCCAGATGCAAATGTGGAAATATATAAAGAATTTTTTATGCCAGATAGTAAAGAAATTTTGGATGATACAGTTAATTATATTGTAGATGCAGTTGATACAGTAACAGCAAAAATAGAATTAGTTGTAAGAGCAAATAAATTAAATATTCCAATAATATCTTGTATGGGAACAGGAAATAAATTAGATCCTACTAAATTTGAAGTAGCAGATATTTATGAAACAAGTGTCTGTCCTTTAGCAAAAGTTATGAGAAAGGAATTAAAAACTAGAGGAATAAAAAAACTTAAAGTTGTTTATTCAAAAGAAGAACCAATTAAACTATCTGAGTCTGAAAATATTATAAAAACTAAAAAGCAAGTACCAGCAAGTATATCTTTTGTTCCTTCAGTAGCAGGTTTAATTATAGCTGGAGAAGTAATAAAAGATATAATAAAATACTGAGTTTAAGTAAAAGGAGAAATTTTTTAGTGGAAAGATATGAAGAAATAGAAAGAAGTATTATTACAAAATATCGCAAAAGTATATGGCGCAATTTTGTTAAAGGTATACAAGAATATGAAATGATTCAAGAGGGTGATAAAATAGCAGTTTGTATATCTGGTGGTAAAGATTCAATGCTTATGGCAAAGTGCTTTCAAGAACTTAAAAAACATCGTAAAATGAATTTTGAATTAGTTTTTTTATGTATGAATCCAGGTTATAATGAAATAAATAAAGAAAAAATAATTAATAATTCAAAAATTTTAAATATACCACTAACAATGTTTGAAACAGATATATTTGAGAGAGTAGAAAGAATTACTAAACATCCTTGTTATTTATGTGCTAGAATGAGAAGAGGACATTTATATGAAAAAGCAAAAGAGTTAGGCTGTAATAAAATTGCTTTAGGACATCATTTTGATGATGTAATTGAAACAATACTTATGGGAATGTTTTATGGTGCTCAAATGCAAACTATGATGCCAAAAGTAAAAAGTACTTCTCATCCAGGTATGGAACTTATTAGACCATTATATCTTGTAAAAGAAGAGAGTATTATTAATTGGAAAGAAAAAAATAATTTACAATTTATTCAATGTGCTTGTAAATTTACAGAAGATTGTGCAATGTGTAATGATATTGATATTTCAAAAAGAGAAGAAATGAAAAATCTTATAAAAAATTTAAGACAAGTTTATTCAAATATTGATATTAATATTTTTAGAAGCACTCAAAATGTTAATTTAGATACAATTATATCTTATAGAAAAAATGGACAGACTCATAACTTTTTAGATGATTATAATAAAAAATGACAGAAAAATGTAACAAATTATAAGTTTATACGTCATATATACAAAGGAGGTAAATAGTTATGCAGAATATAGAAGAAATATATCAAGAATATTTTGATACTGTAAAAAAATATTTATTCTGTTTAACTAAAAATATTGATATTTCTGAAGAACTTACACAAGAGACTTTTTATAGAGCAGTAAAGAAAATTGATACATATAAAGGAGATTGTAAAATATCAGTATGGTTAATTCAAATTGCAAAAAATTTATGGTATGACCAATGTAGAAAAAACAAAAAAATTACAGATATAACAGAAGATGAAATGTTAAATGAAAGAATTAATAATACGATTGAAGAACAGATAATTTCTAAAGAAGAAAAAATTGCTTTATATAAAAAGATGCAAAAATTAGATTCCAAAACAAGAGAAGTAATTTACTTAAGAATTACTGGAGAATTAAGTTTTAAAGAAATTGGAAATATTTTGAATAAAACAGAAAATTGGGCTAGAGTAACTTTTTATCGTGGAAAAAATAAAATGAAAGAAGGTGATTTTAATGAATGATTGTAAAATTGTTCGAGATTTATTACCAAATTATATTGAAAAACTAACAAGTGATGAAACAAATAAATATATTGAAAATCATTTGTTAGAATGTAATGACTGCAAAAAAATATTAGATAATATGAAAAAAGAATTAAAAGTGAATAATGAAAATGATTATGAAAATGCAAAATATATGAAGAAATATAATAAGAAATTAAAAATATTTGTAGGAATTATAATAATATTATTAATAGTTATTATAGCAATTTTATCACATTATGTAATAAATTTATTAAATAATAATTTAACTACTAATCAAGAATTATATGATATGTATGAAGAAGGAATGTATCCAGAAGTTTTTTATGCAAGAATTGAAAAAATAGAGAAAATGAGTGATTTACCAGTGTTTGCAGAAGATAAAACTATAACAGTTCAAGGATTAGATATAAATAATGCTAAATATAGAGATAAATTCTATTTTGATATTGATCATACTCATATAGGAACTAATGTAAAAATACAATTTAATGGACAAGATATTGATTTTAGTGAATTAAAAGAAGGACAAATTGTAGCAATATATAGTTACAATCTTGGTATAAGTGATAATACAGATCCAAACTATTTACCTGATGTAAGAAAAATTGAAGTAATCGATAATCAATTATAATTAAAAACAACAAGTAATTTAAGTGAATCAAAGTTATTAAGTTTTAAGATTTAATAACTTTGATTCATTTTAAAATTTATTAATTGGAGGTAAAATGGAAAATAAAATATATAAATTAAAAGAATTAATAAATGAAAGTAATAATATAGTTTTTTTTGGTGGAGCTGGTGTATCAACAGAAAGTGGGATACCAGATTTTAGAAGTAAAGATGGATTATATCATCAAAAATATAAATATCCACCAGAAGAAATATTGAGTCATACTTTTTTTATGAATAATACAGATGAATTTTATAAATTTTATAAAGAGAAAATGAATAGTTTAAAATATGAACCTAATATAACACATAAGAAATTAGTAACACTTGAAAAAACGGGAAAACTGAAAGTGGTAATAACTCAAAATATAGATGGATTACATCAAAAAGCTGGTTCTAAAAATGTATGCGAATTACATGGAAGCATATTGAGAAACTATTGTATGAAATGTCACAAATTTTATGATGCTGAATATGTATTTAATAGTTCTGGTATTCCAAAATGCAGTTGTGGAGGAATAATCAAACCAGATGTAGTTTTATATGAAGAACAATTAGATGATGAAACATTAGAAAAATCAATATTAGAAATACAAAATGCAGACATGCTAATTATTGCTGGAACATCATTAACAGTATATCCAGCAAGTGGATTAATAAATTATTTTAGAGGAAGAAATTTAGTATTAATTAATAAAGATACTACTCCTTATGATAATAGAGCAAATTTAGTAATTAATGAAAGTTTAGGAAAAATATTTGAGAAAATTTAAATATTTTTATTAAATTTTTATTAAAAAATAGATTTATTGTAGAAATACATACATTTAAAGTATATAATAGTTATAGTTAAATTTTTTATACTAATAAATGGAGAAAAAATATGGAAATAATCGAAATATTTAACAATTTAAATAACTCATTAAATACTTTTTTATTAAATGCTGGTGTCTTAGCTCCTATATTAAGTTCTGTATTAATTGTTTTAGAGGGAATGTTTGCTTTTTTACCAGTATTTGTTTTTATTACAGTAAATCTACTTACAATGGGAAATATTTTAGGTAGTATTGTGTCTTATATTTGTACAATTATAGGAAATTTTTTAACATTTTTTTTATGTAGAATAGGATTAAATCCATTATTTCAAAAATACATAGGTAATAAACGTAAACTAAAAAAAATGATGAATCTAATTAATAAAATGTCATTTTCTAAATTAGTATTAATTATATCAATTCCTTTTACTCCATCTTTTTTTGTTAATTTAGCAGCAGGTTTATCAAAGATACCAAAAAAGAAATATTTATATGCTCTTATGTTAGGAAAAATTTGTATTATACTTTTTTGGGGAGTATTAGGAACTAGTCTTATAGATTGCTTAACAAATCCTATAATGTTTATAAAAGTAGTAGGAATGATAGTAGTTTGTAATTTAGTTGGAAAAGTTATTAATAAAAAATTTGATTTAGATAAAATTTTTGATACTTCAAAAAACAATAGTTAAAATGTATTGTTATTATAATTTTTTTATGGTAAATTGTCATTGTATATTTTTATGATATAGAGGAATGTTATAAAAAGGAGGAATTAAATTATGAGAAAAAATATTAAAACAACTGAAGCAATATTTCCAATGCCTGTATTAATGATTTCAACTTATAATGAAGATGGAAGTATTGATGTTATGAATGCAGCATGGGGAATGATGTTAGAAAGAGATTATGTTGTATTAAATTTAACAGAAACACATAAAACTGTTAAAAATATAAAAGAAAGAAAAGTTTTTACAGTTAGTATTGCAGATAGTAAACATGTTGTAGAAGCAGATTATTTTGGAATAGCATCAGGAAATAATACACCAAATAAATTTGAAAATAGTAAATTAACTGCTACAAAATCTAAAAATATTGATGCTCCAATTATAAATGAATTTCCAATTTGTATGGAATGTGAATTTGTTGAATATCAAGATAATAAGTATGGT